>JAXDQN010000405.1:0-4194 GCA_034667865.1 Gammaproteobacteria bacterium | reverse complement strand
AAGCCGCCTGCGCCGCCGACCACCACTCGTTACACCTCCTTGGATGAGGCAAAAGCTTCCGACGCCGATGCCGGTCCGGCAGCGCTGCCGCAGACCATCGACCTGGGCGAGAAGGTGGCGGTCGATTGGTGGACGCTGTTCCGATCTTCTGATCTCGATCTGCTCGTGAAACAGGCCGTCGCCGGCAGCCACACCCTTGAAAGCGCGAAGGCCAGGCTGGCACAGGCTCGGGAAGCAATTAACGCTGCCTCGAGCGCGCTCTACCCGCAGATTGGGCTGAATGCCAGCGCGGCGCGCGAGAAAGTCAGCGCCACTGAGTTTGGCATGGGGCCGAATGCATTTCCCCTGCCAGCGAACTTCAACGTGTTGCAGGTGGGACCATCCGCGAGCTACGCGCTCGACATATTCGGCGGTACGCGCCGCGGAATCGAACAGCAGTCTGCATTGGCCGATTTTCAACACGATCAGCTCGACGCGGCGTATTTGACTCTCACGGGCAATACGGTGGCCCAAGCGATCCAGGTGGCCTCGGTCCGCGCCCAGCTCAAGGCTCTTGGCGACATTCTAGACATCGACCGGCAAAATTTGGACTTGGTGCGCAAGGAACGCAAGTCCGGCACAGTGCCTGACAGTGATGTAGTTATCGCCGAAAGCCAGCTTGCGCAAGATGAAACATTGGTGCCCGGACTGGACCAGCAACTGAGCGCTGCTAAGCACGCGTTGGCGGTCCTGCTCGGACGCGCGCCGGGTGACTGGTTGGCGCCGGACTTCGATTTGACCTCACTGACCCTTCCGATCCAACTTCCGGTCAGCCTGCCGTCGGAACTCGTCCACCAGCGTCCGGACATCCTAGCCGCCGAAGCACAGCTTCACGCCGCCAGTGCTCAGATTGGAATCTCGACAGCGCAACTTTATCCCGCCATAACGCTATCGGCCGGGATCAGTACTTCGGCGCTCAGCGGGGGGGATCTGTTCAATCCGGCGGGCCTGGTATGGAGCATCGCAGCAGGCCTCACGCAACCGATCTTCGACGGCGGCATGCGACGGGCCGAACGGCGTGCCGCTCTGGCCGCGTTCAAGGCGTCCGCCGGCGATTATCAACAGACCGTATTACTGGCCTTCGGCCAAGTCGCCGATAACTTGCAAGCACTGACCAACGATGCGCATCTATTGGCGGCACAACAGCACGCGCTCGATATGGCATCGGAATCCGTGCGTTTGCAACGCATCAGCTATACCCGGGGCGGTACCGGACTTCTCAACCTGTTGGATGCGCAACGCCAGTACCAGCAGGCACGGCTTGGCTATGTCCGGGCACAAGCCCAGCGTTACCAGGACACCATCCAGCTGCTGGTGGCCATGGGCGGCGGTTGGTGGGATGCCAACCAGAAAGGGCAGGACACGCCGCGTTTGGTTAAGGCTTTCCCGAAGGGTTAAACACCCCACAAATCTGATCTAGACGCGCTGGCCCGGCGCATATGGCGGGTTTTGGGTGGTGTTTTGGTTTATAACTTGAACACCGTTAGCCAGGGGGATCTCATGAAAACAAAAATACTACGTTCCGCAGCCTTGGTTTTGTCGGGCAGTATTCTCGCACTCACTGCCGGAACTGCGCAGGCCGACATCACCATCCAGCGCAGCACATCGGTCGAGGGTGTCGGCGCGATGGCGTTCGCGAACATGTCCGGTACTTCGACCACCATGATCTCGGGCGACAAGTCCCGCACCGACAGCGACATGAAAATGCAGTCGGCGATCATAGGGTTTCTGGCGCGCAACAGCGTCGGTCCGAGCGCCGAGATCGTTCTCCTCGATCAGGACAAGCTCTACCACCTGAACATCAACAAAAAGGAATACACCGAGACCAGCTTCGAACAGCTTCGTGCTCAGATGCAGAAAATGTCGGATCAGATGAATTCCACCGATAACAAGCGGCAGCAGCCCTCGGCGATCGATCAGTCAAAGTGCGAATGGCTACCGGCCAAAGTCGATGTCAACAAGAGCGGAGAGAAGGGGCAGTTTGCCGGCTACGACGCCCAACGCGTGACCGTCACTGCGACGCAGCCGTGCAAGGACAAGGAGACGGGAGCGATCTGCGAAATCGCGTTGGTTTTGGATCAGTGGATGTCCGCGGATTTCGCGGAAAGCGGCGAGGCTCGAAAATTCTATAGTGCCTACGCGTCAAAGATGGGTATGGATCCATCGGCCTCGCAAGATGCGTCGCAACGGGCCAAGGCGCTTTTCGCTCAGTACAAAGGCGTCTGGACAGAAGTGGCCTCCAAGATGCAGACCGTGAAAGGCTATCCCGTAAAGAGCAGCTTCACGCTCGGAATGGGCGGCACTCAGTGCAAAGATGCGAATTCCCAACAGCCCCAGCAGGCTCAATCGAGTCCGGCCGGCGACAATCCAACTACTCCGAGCGGAATCGCGGGCGCAGTGGCGGGCAAGCTGGGCGGTCTGTTCAAGAAGAAGGACACTTCGGATGTTCCGGCTGCACAGCCGGCGCCCGCGGTCGCAGCGGTCGCGATGCCGCCGGGCGATGTGGCTTTGATGACCGTGTCATCGCAGTTGGTCTCGGTGTCGACCGGCGGCGTAAGCGCCGACGCGTTCAGCGTCCCCGCAGGATTCAAGAAGCTGGAGATGAAGACGCAATGAGTTCGGAGCCTGCGCGATGAGTCGTTACTGAACTCGGGTTGAACCAGGCCACCACCGCACACCGATTTGGAACAGTCGATTGAGGAGTGGCGGCATTGGGGCAATTTTAGAATGGTCCAGAAAGAGATTGGCGAAGGGCCGCGTGGTCTGCATCGCCTTAGCTGTTGCGGCGGTTGAATGATCGAGACCACCCGTCTCAAGCTGATTCCTGCATCGCTCGCGCACGTGCGCGCGGAAATCAATGATCACACCCAGTTCGCGCAATTGCTTGCCGCCAATGTTCCCAGCAATTGGCCGCCCGAGAGCGCCGCGGACGCGTTGCCGCTCTTCTTGGCTTGGCTCGAAGCCGCGCCGGACCAGGCAGGGTGGTTTGCTTGGTATGCGCTGTTGCTCGAGCCGGGGGAGGCGACGCCGACATTGGTCGGCGGCGGCGGCTTTTTAGGTCCGCCCACTCACGGCGAAGTGCAGATCGGCTACTCCATGCTGCCGCAGTTTCAGCAACGCGGCATCGCCACGGAGATGGTCGCCGGCCTGGTGGGATGGGCCTTGAGTCACCCCGAGGTGATTTGCATCGTCGGGGAGACCGAGTGGGAAAATCCCGCTTCCGTTCAGGTATTGAAAAAGATTGGCTTCGCACCGCTCGGCGCCACCAATACGCTGGGCGGGATGCGTTTCGAACTGCGCCGAACGGCAGATTATTCGATGAGTCGATAGACCTTGGAGAATTTGGCGGCTTCCACGATGCCGCAATCGCCCGGCGCGTATTGCAGCAACCAATCGCCCGCCTTGCCGTGAATGATGTCACCGCCCGACTGACGCTCGATGCTGAAGCCCTGCAGCATTTGTTGCGCGAGTACGGGCGTGGGAATGTTTGCGTAGCGGCCATTTTCGCCGCACCGGGTGGGCGCAATCGGCAAATACTTCGCATCGAAGCGCTCACGCGTGACGCTCCAGCGATCGCCGGTCGACCCCGTTATCAAAGCATCCCCGCTCGCGTAATTGTTCTTGCCTTCACGACTTTGCAGCGATCCGCTCACGAGCGCGAATTCAACTTCGACGGTTTCTTTTTTTTGGTAAGTGGCTGCGCGACCGCTCGTGCGCAGGTCGACCTCGGGCATAAAAGTCACCGCGCTAGCCGGCGACTTTGATGAATCGTTGCGCCGAGCGAATCTTGGCCTTGGCAGCTTCTTCCTCGCGGCTTTTGGCGGGGGCATTCGTCTGCAGGGAGTCGAGCATCCTGCGCGAGGCGGCCTCGACCTCATCGACCGCCCGCACGAAGGCCGGTTCGTTGGTCTTGGAGGGGTGCGTGAAGCCGCTGACCTTCCGTACGAATTGCAATGCAGCAGCACGCACCTCGTTGTCCGTCACCGGCGGTTGGAAATTGAACAATGTCTTGATGCTTCTGCACATGATGGATCCTCATCGAGAAGAAGCAAATCATCGGCGCGAAACCGCCTACCTGTCAAACGGCTGCCTCACCGCGCAAGAATTGAGAAATTGCCGCTCGCTCGCCCAATATTCCGTGTCCCACATTCGGCA
>JAXDQN010000404.1:0-6395 GCA_034667865.1 Gammaproteobacteria bacterium | reverse complement strand
AGCGAGTAGAACGCGCTGCTCAAGTTTGCTGCAATCACTTGAGTTTTCAATTTGACCGGGCCATAGACGCGATAAAGCTGCAGAGCGCCGACAGCGCCGACAATCAGTGTCAGTACGATTAACGCAGCGGCCGTGAAGCGTCGCAAGGCGAAGCCGATCGCGGCCAGCACCACCGCAGCTGCGAACATGGCTGCAATGACCGAACGGGGAACATCGGGGACCGGTTTGTGCAGCAGGAAACTCAAGCAACCCGCGCCGAGCGCCGCGATCATGACAACAATCGCTGTTGCGGCTCCCACGGGCCCCGCTACGGCGCGAATGCATAGCAGAATGGCAACCCCTGCCAAGTACGCGCAGGCGAGAATATTGGCCGCGTAAACGGGACTGTCGGCCACCCAGAACGCAACGTGTGCTTTTATCCCAGGCAGCAGCAGGAGCAGCGCGAAACCGAGCAAGTGCCACGCCAAAAGAAAGTTTATCGAAGATCTTTTCGTTGAATCGTGTGCAATCACGTCCGCGCCTCCAGCGTGTCGAAGACGGCCAGCACTTGAGCGGCGCATTTTTCCCATCCGAACGCCGTCGCCCTCTCGAGACCCCTGGCGATCATCGTCGACCGCAGCGGCGCGTCGTTCAGGACTTTCAGCATCCCCGCGGCGATTTCCTCGACCTTTAGCGGGTCGACAAGATAGCCGGCGCCATCCAAGACTTCAGGCGGGGCGCAGGTATCAGCGGTCACAATGGGGCATCCGCATGCCATCGCCTCGATGAGGGGAATTCCGAATCCTTCATAAAGAGAGGGGAAGGCAAACAGGTCCGCGAGGCTGTAAACCGCGGGTAGATCAGTATGCTGGATCCATCCGGGAAACAGAATTCGCTGCTCAAGCTTCAGCTCCTGAACAACTTGCAGTTCTGCGCGAGTACTCCAGCGCTGCTCTCCGGCGAGCACCAACTGATGCGGCACTTTATCTTTGATCAATGCAAACGCCCGCAGCAAGCGCGCGACGTTTTTCCGCGATTCAATCTGCCCGCACCAAAGGATGTACTTATCCGGAAGATTATATTTGTCGCGCACAGCGCGACGCTGATCTGGCTCCCGGACCGGCTTAAAAAGCTGCGGATCGAAGCCGTTATGGATGGCAAAGACTTTGTCGGGTTTGACGCCCGTATGCCGGACGGCATCGGCCTTGACCGCATTGGAGACGGCAATGAACGCGTCGGCTCGCTTGCAATACAGCGGAACGAATGCGTTGAAATACCATTGATCGTGTTTCTTGAAATGCTCCGGGATGACGAACCACTCAGAGCCGTGCAGCACGAACATCTTCTTGGCTGTTGCGAAGAATGGAACCGTAAACTTAGGATTGAAAATCAGATCGATTTTTTTGCTGTGCACCACCCAGGGCACCGCCAGCTGATCCCAAGTCACGGTGCCCGGCATGCGTACCGCCACTTCCTCGACGTTCGGGTATTGCGCGTAAGTTCCCAGCAGCTTGGGATTCTGATAAATCAAGATATAGCGATGGCGCACACCCTGCGAGAACAGTAGCGGCAATAGCTTCTTGGTATAAACCTTGACCCCTCCTTCCTGCTGCTCGAAGTGACGAAGCATGATGCCGATTCTCATGGCGCCACTATGCCAAAGATCCCGCAGCAACTTTGGCAATGTTGCGCGCGTACATCGCTTCGTTGACATAATCGTTTCGGCGGCGCGGACCGCGTCACTGACGCGCATCGGCATGCTCTGCCAACGAATCTGGCCTGTATACTGCCGTCGGGGAATCGGCTGCGACCGTGCTTGCAAAATATAAAGGGAGGATCCATGCTCAAAGTGAGACGTAGATCAACGACAGCCGGCCTTTTCATTGCTAGCACCTTGGCATTGCTGGCGAGCCTGCCGGCAGCCGCGCAGGCGACCGCCCCCGGATATCCGCTTCACCCGGGCGACAAACTGATAGTCGGTGTCTATGATGACCCCAAGCTGCTGCCGCAAGAGATAACCATCACGCCTGACGGCAGCATCACCTACCCCATGGTCGGCG
Organism: Gammaproteobacteria bacterium; assembly: GCA_034667865.1. Lineage (GTDB taxonomy): Bacteria > Pseudomonadota > Gammaproteobacteria > Steroidobacterales > Steroidobacteraceae > Bog-1198. The sequence goes on along the minus strand of JAXDQN010000404.1, from coordinate 4,356 downwards.
AACTGATGGTGGGGGGGAAGACCACGGCTCAGGTTCGAGCCGAGCTGGAGGCGAAACTCAAAAAATTCATTTCCGAGCCGATCGCCATCGTCTTGGTCACCGACGTCAAGGGAAACGTTGCCTACGTGGTCGGCCAGGTCAACAAACCCGGTCAGATCGTGATGAACCCCTCGATTAACGTCCTACAAGCGCTCAGCATGGCCGGCGGGGGAAATCCGTATGCCAAGCTCGACAGCATCATCGTCATCCGAACGGCAGCGGGCGGGGTGCAGCGCGTTTTGCCGTTCAAATACGGCCAAGTGACCGCTGGCAAGGACTTGCAGCAAAACATTGTGCTGGAGAGCGGTGACGTCGTGGTCGTGCCATGAGGGCATTGCGCCGGGTTCGACCCAGTCACCTGATGGCCGCCGTTTCGCTGCTTGGCGCCACGTGCGCGAATGCCGCTGACGTATTCATTCAACCCAATGCCTATATTGGCGCGGAAACGAACTCAAACCTGGATTTGACGCCCGGCGGCCAGGCGGAAGTCACGGGCTATAACGCGACCGTCGCGTCGATTATCGGCATCGCAACCCCGAATTCTGCGATCACTTTCAAACCACGGCTGGACTATCGGGATTACCCGACGGATCGGGGCGATGATCGACTGGAGGAATACCTCGAGTTCAACGGTGGCTGGAAAGGCCAACGAAGCAATGCCGGCATCAGCGGCAACTACGACCACCGTGACGAGTTCAACGCCGAGCTGCAGACGGCCACGTTCGACGAAATCAACCCTGTTCAGCCCACCGCGCCGCAAACCGGTCGGACCGTGACCGGCGGCACGCGCAACAGTTTCTATGTACTGCCGACCTACACTTACGACCTGACGCAGCGGTTCGCGGCGGGCGTGTCGGGACTGTACCAAAAGGTCAATTACTCTCCCAATGACGACGCCCGATTCGTGGATTTCAATTACTACCAGGGTAAGGCGTTTGTTGTCTGGACTCTAAACCAGAAATCCGATCTGAACTTCGGCGGTTACTACAACGATTACAATGCGACTCGATTTTTTTCCAAGGCCTCCGCGACGGGCGCATCGGTGGATCTCAATACGTCCTGGTCGCCACTGCTGACGACGCGGGCATCGGTAACCTATCAACGATCGGATATCCAGGCCGGCCAGGCGCCGGCTTTCGCCGGCTCTCTCAACGTGTGGGGCGGCGCCATGAGCGCCGTCTATAAAGGCGAAACCACTCAGCTGCGCGGCGATCTCAGCCGGCTGATCACTCCCTCAGGGGGCGGCAGCGTCTACGTGGTCAATCAGGCCCAAGTTGAATATGACAGGAAGTTGACGCAGCGCCTGTCGTTTATCGGCGCCGTCATCTATCAACAGGATCGCGCATTGACCGCCAATGTCGCGGGCGACGGCCGCAATTACTTGCGCACGCTCCTCGACATTAAATGGATGATGACCCGAACCTTTTATATCCAAGGAGGGTATTCATACACATGGCAGCAATATCAGCTCGATCCGGACGGGGCTGCCAATAATCGCTTTTACTTGCGCTTCGGGTATCAAGGAATGGGACGCCAATACTGATGAGCATGCCGGACAGCACCTATCCACCCTCTGCGATAACCGATTATTGGGGCGCGCTGAAGCGACGCTCGGTTTATGTCTTCACGATTCTTCCCGGGGTGGTGTTCATTGCTGTGGTAGCCGCATTCGGCTTGCCGCCGCAGTATCAGGCGACAGCCTCGATCATGCTGCAGCCCTCCTCGGTCCCGAAAGACATCATCGAAAGCACGGTTGTCAGCTACTCGGACCAACAGATCGAAATCGTGCAGGGTCGAGTTCTGACGGTGGAAAGTCTCCAGCATATCGTCGAGGAAATTGATCCGTACCCGCTTAACGTCGCGATGAGCACCGCCGAGAAAGCCCAAAAGGTCCTCGACGATACGAGCCTGGAAAAAGTCGATCCGGTAACACTGAAACCGGAAGCGGAGTCGAACGCCTTTTCACTGCATTACAATAATCCCAAGCCGCAGATGGCGGCGGCTATCGATAGCCGGCTCGCCCAGCTGTTTTTGTCCTACAACCAGCGCCAGCGCACCGAGGCTGCCGGCGAGGCCGCCGGGTTCCTCAAGAAGCAAGCAGAAGCGGAACTGTTGCAGATGCGCGACATCGATGCACAGCTTGCGGTACAGAAACGGCAATATGGCGACGCGCTGCCCGACTCGCTTGCGCGCAACCAGGCATTGATCGAGGACACGCAGCGCCAGATCGACTCGCTCCAGCAGCAGATACTGACCGCCCAGGCCAAAGAGTCGGAGCTGAGTATGCAACTCAGCCAGATGAGCCCCAACTTGATCACGCAGTCTGGAGACCTCACGGATGTCGCCACGGTCCGCGCCAAATTGACCGAAGCGGAGCAGCGCTACACGCCGGATCACCCTGAAGTGAAGCGCCTTAAGCGAGCTCTGGGAACCCTGATCGCCCAGTCAGGTACCGGCGTGGCCGCGGGTGCCAACAATCCGCAGTATCTGATGACTCAGACTGAACTCAATGGCGCCCGTAACACGCTGCAGGGCTTGGAAAAGCTGGCAGCCTCGCGCAACGCCAAGCTCGCGCAGCTGCGCGGATTGATCGAGAACACACCGGCCGCTGAGCGCGCCGTATCCGAGATTTTGCGGCGCAAGCAGGCGTTACAGAACGATTACCAGAAAACTCAGGACAAATTGCAAAGCGCCAATTTGGCTGAGAGCTTCGAGAGTCAACAAGGCGGCGAGCGTTTCACCATGCTGCGAGCCCCGACCAATCCGCGCAGCCCGATATTTCCGAACCGGCTGGGGGTCATCTTGCTGGGCATCGTCCTCGGCGCGGTGCTGACCGGCATCGCGGTGGCTGCGTCGGAGAGCATGGATCACAGTGTTCGAGCCTCCAAGGATCTGGTGTTGCCATCAGGCATGGCATTGCTCGCAAGCATTCCCTTCATCGAGAATCGACGCGACAAACGCCGGCGAGCGCTTATGTATACTTCCTACGCAGCCGCATACTCCATCGCCGCGTATGTCGCTATCGCTGTGATAATATCGTCGTTGCACCGTTAGCTCTCCGTGCGACCCACAGGTAGATATGACGATCATTGAGCGCGCGCTGAACAAACACCGCTCGGTTGCCAAACCGGACAGGGGCGTACTCAAACGTACGGCGCCCCCCGTACAAGCCATCGACCCTGCGTTGCGTATTCCGCGCAGCGAGATGCAAATCGATCGGGATTTTTGCCGGCAGCGGCGCCTGCTGGTGTCGATCGACAGCGATCAGGACAAGCGGTACGTCGCTGCGTACCGCATGCTGCGCACCAGACTGCTGCAAAAAGCACGCACCGCAAACTGGATGGTCATTGCCGTGACGAGCGCCGGCCCCAATGACGGCAAGACGCTCACCGTGATCAATCTGGCGCTCAGTCTGGCGCGGGAGAAGACCCGCGAGATCGTGCTGTTGGACATGGATATGCGCAATCCCAGCGTATGCCGCGCACTCGGAGTGCAACCGGCCGCCGAGCTGAGCGATTTTCTCGAGCACGGCACCCACTTGGAGAATCTATTTTTCACAATTGGCGGCGACAATTTGCTGGTTGCCGGCTGCGTTACTCCCATCGAGCACGCTTCGGAGGTGCTCGGGGGTCCGCGCTTCGAGGAGCTGATGGGTTTCATTAAACGCGGCGCCATGGATCCGATCGTATTGATCGATTTGCCGCCGGTTTTGGTTACCGACGATGCTTTGGTCGTTGCCCCCAAAGTGGATGCGGTGCTAGTCGTCGCCTCGGAAGGCTATACCAGCCGCGCGGATCTGGGGAAGGCCCTGGATATGTTGTCCGAGTTCCCGGTCGCCGGAGTCGTTCTGAATCGCTCGGCAGAATCTTCGCCCTACTACAATTACGGATACGAGGCGGACTCCAACTCGAGAGTGAGCCGCAAACAGGTTTAGGCATGCGTCTTTACGATCGTGGCCGAGCGCGCCGCTCTCTATTCGACACGATCACCTACCGCGTCGTTTCCCAAGTAGCCACCATCCTCGGATATATCGTGCTGGTCCGGGCGATGAGCAAATCGGACTTCGGCATTTTCAATTTAATGTATTCATTCATACCGCTGGTCGGCACCCTGGCCTCCCTCGGACTCGAACAAACTTTACGGCGCTTCCAACCTGAATACCTGCGCGAAGGCAATTACTCTGCGGCTGCCTGGCTGATGAAGGTTGTAGCCAAGGCGCGTTTCGTCACAAGTTGCGTGATTCTGCTCACCGTGCTTCTGATCTGGAACCACGTTGCGCCGCGCTTCGGCCTCGGCCCGTACCGCGTGGAGTTCGAG
>JAXDQN010000403.1:0-4156 GCA_034667865.1 Gammaproteobacteria bacterium | reverse complement strand
GGGCGGCGTGCTGGTGTTCCACGACGTGAGCGAAGCGCGCGAACTCAACCGGCGTTTGAGCTACCACGCGAGTCACGACGTGCTCACGGGGCTGGTCAATCGCCGCGAGTTCGAGAATCGCATGGAGCGGGCACTCAAGAGCGCCAAGGCCCACGAAACTTCGTACGCGCTGTGCTATCTCGATTTGGACCAGTTCAAGATCATCAACGACACCTGCGGCCACAGCGCCGGCGATGCCCTGCTGGGCCAGGTCGGGGCGCTGCTGAAATCCAAAGTGCGCTGGCGCGATACCTTGGCTCGCTTGGGCGGCGACGAGTTCGGCATCCTGCTCGAGAGCTGTTCATTGGATGAGGCCATGCGCACCGCCGAATCCCTGCGCGAGGCCGTTCGCAATTTCAAGTTCACCTGGGAGGAGCGGACGTTTCGCTTGGGCGCCAGCATCGGCGTCGTGCCGCTCGCGGCGGAGAATGCGGACGTGGCCTCCGTGTTGAGCGCCGCCGACAGTGCGTGCCAGGCGGCGAAGGAAGCTGGCCGCAACCGCGTCCACAGCTTCGAAGAGAATGACATCGACCTGATGCGCCGCCGCCGCGAGATGCAATGGGCCGCGCGCATCAACAATGCCCTGGAAGAGGGCCGCTTCGAGCTGTTCCGCCAGACCATTCTGCCGCTGCAAAAGGCCGAGACCGGTTCGCACTACGAACTGCTGCTGCGGATGCGCGATGAAGCCGGCAAGATCGTCGCGCCGGATAATTTCATGACCGCCGCCGAACGCTATGGCATCACGCCCAGCATCGATCGCTGGGTGATCGAGAATGCCTTCCGCTGGCTGGTATCCGAAGCCGATGAGCGCGAAAAGCTCACCATGTGCTCGATCAACTTATCCGGCCAGAGCCTGGGCGATGACAAGTTCCTGCCGTATGTGATAGATCAATTCCACCGCAGCGGCCTGGATGCCACCAAGATCTGCTTCGAGATTACCGAGACCGCGGCGATCGCCAGCTTCTCGCAGGCAAACCGCTTCATTCAGGCGCTCAAGGAACTGGGCTGCAAGTTTGCGCTGGACGATTTCGGCACCGGTCTATCCTCGTTCGGCTACCTGAAGCACTTCCCGGTGGATTACCTGAAGATCGATGGCAGCTTCGTCAAAGAGATCCTGCACGATCCCATCGATCGAGAAATGGTGCGCTCCATCAATGAAATCGGCCATTTGACCGGCAAGCAGACCATCGCCGAGTTCGCCGAGAATCAGGAAATCATCAACATGCTGCAGAGCCTGGGCGTGGACTACGCGCAGGGCTACGGCGTATCGCAACCGCAGCGGGTTTTGAAGGCAGCCAACAGCGTTTGATCAGCTGCGGCGCGTCTCGCGCCACTCGAAGCGCATCGACAAGTCCACCGCGCGCACATGCTTGGTGATGCTGCCCACCGAAATAAAATCCACGCCGGTCTCGGCGATTTCGCGAATGGTTTCGTGCGTTATATTGCCCGAGGCTTCCAGTTTGAGCGGCTGTGGACTGCCGGCATTCAGCGCTACCGCCTCACGCATCAGCGGCAGGGCAAAGTTATCCAGCATGGCGATGTCGGCGCCCGCCGCGATGGCCTGCTCGAGCTCATCGAGATTCTCAACCTCCACTTCCACCGGTACTTTGCGCGCGGCTTGCTTGGCCTCGGCCACGGCCGCAGCCATAGAGCCGGCCGCCATGATGTGGTTTTCCTTGATCAAGATGCCATCGAACAAGCCCATGCGGTGATTGTGGCCGCCGCCCACGCGCACCGCGTACTTTTGCGCGGTGCGCAGTCCGGGGATGGTTTTGCGCGTATCCAGCAGCCGGCACTGGGTGCCCTGCAGCAGCACGGCATAGGCGTGTGCGGCGCTCGCCGTGGCGGAGAGCAATTGCAAAAAATTGAGCGCGGTACGCTCGCCGGTCAGTAGCGCCCGGGCAGGGCCCTCGACCGTAAACAAGGCCTGGTCGGGTTGCGCCGAACCGCCGTCGCTGACCTGCCAGGACAGCGACACGCGCGCATCGACCTGGCGAAAGGTTTCCTCGACGTAGGGGATGCCGCAGATGATGGCGGCCTCGCGCGTGATGACGGTGGCGCGGCCCTGGCGTTCAGCGGGGATCAGCGCGGCGGTAAGATCGCCCGCGCCGATATCCTCCGCCAGAGCCGTTGCCACTTGCCGCGCCAGATCAGCGGGCAATTGCGCCATTTAGAACGGCAGACCGTGCATCGGTCCGATCATGCACATCAGCATCGGGATGGACAGCAGGAAGTTGGTGCGCGATGCGTACAGAGCTACTTTGCGCGCCTTCGCCTTCTGCTCGTCGGTGGCCGGCACAATGCCGAGGATTTTCTTCTGGTTTGGCCAAATCAGGCCCCAGACATTCAGCAACATGATGGTGCCGAACCAGGCGCCAATGCCCATGATGGTGTTGGGACGCGACACAGGGTTGTCCAGCAGGCCCAAGGTAAAAGCGCCGATGAAGCGGCCGGGGGTCTGCGACAGCAGGTAAGCGCCCAACAGCCACGTTCCCAGAGCCGACCAGCGAAACCACAGCAGGGCGCGGGGTGCGACGTACTTGTTGATGCCGGCGCCGCCCGGTCCGCCCTTGTCGGCCGCCGCCGCCGCCATGGCCGGGGTTTGAACCGCGTTGAAGTAGTACAGCAGGCCGATCCAGAACACGCCGAACACGATATGCAGCCAGCGGGTGAGGGCGGCGAGGCTGCTGTGATCGAAGTGCAGCCCGCCTTCGACCACCAAACAGATGATGATGGCAAGCGCGAATCCGATGATTAGAGGCCACTTGACGGTTGTTAACGGATTCATGCGATTCCCCTCCTTAATGTTATGCGCTGCCCGGCGCCGCGGAATGAACCGAACCGGCGGCAGCGGCCTGGAAGAATAGGGAACTTACCCCAATAATTCAATTATGTCGGAACCGGCCCCCCAGTCCCCCTGCGTCAAGAATTGCACATTGGACGCAAATGGGTACTGCCGGGGCTGTTGTCGTACAATTGAGGAAATTACCCGCTGGCGCAGCATGGGCCCCGAGGAACAGAGGGCGGTGCTCGCAGTGCTGGCCGAACGACGTGCTTACGTCGATTGCTTTAGTTAATTGGAGATTGCCATGACGACCGTGATTGACCGTATCAAAGAGCAGCTCTCGGCCGCGCCCGTGGTGCTGTATATGAAGGGCACACCCGATTTCCCGCAATGCGGATTTTCGGCGCAGACCGTTGGCGCGCTGCGCGCCTGCAAGGCGGACTTCAAATCCTTCAATATTTTCGAAGACCCGGAAGTGCGTGAAGGATTGAAGACCTACTCCAATTGGCCCACCTTCCCGCAGCTGTATGTGAACGGCGAGTTGGTCGGCGGCTGCGATATCGCCCTGGAAATGTATAAGAGCGGCGAACTGAAGCAGTTGCTGGCGGACGCCGGCGCCGTTCCGGCCTAGATCGGATCCGATTCTGTGCTCGAGGGTTCGACCTCGAGCGGTCCCATGGCGGCGAGCCGACGGCGGCTGGCGTCGAAGACGCCTTGGAACTGATTGCACACCATGCAGAATAAATCGGCGGTGCGCTCGGCGTCGTAGGCCGCCGAGTGCGCCGATGCTGTATCCCATTCCAATCCCGCCGCCAACGTCGCGCGCATCAACACCGTTTGTCCGAAGGCCACGCCGCCCAAAGTCGCGGTATCGAAACACGAGAAGGGATGAAACGGATTGCGCTTGACCTGGGCGCGCGCCACCGCGGCATTCAAGAAATTCAAATCGAACGAGGCGTTGTGACCCACCAGCACGGCGCGCGTGCAGTCGGCATTGCGGATGGCGGTGCGCACTTCGCGAAAGATGCGTTGCAGCGCATCGTCTTCTTGGATGGCCGGACGCAATGGATGATGGGGGTCAATGCCGTTGACCGCCAGCGAGGCTGCTTCCATATTCGCGCCGGGGAAGGGCGCCACGTGAAAGCGGTGAGTCTCGCCGCGCGCCAGGCTGCCGTCGGAGCGCATTTCGACCAGCACGGCGGCAATTTCCAGCAGCGCATCGGTCTGGGAATTGAAACCGCCGGTTTCGACATCCACCACCACCGGCAGAAAGCCGCGAAAGCGCGTGGCAAAGGTAATGGGCGGTATTTGCGTCATGCGGCGCCGCTGCTC
>JAXDQN010000402.1:0-4196 GCA_034667865.1 Gammaproteobacteria bacterium | reverse complement strand
ACACCGTGATCCTGGCGATGGCCATGGCGGCGCTCGGACTGACCACGCAAGTCTCGGCCATCAAGACAGCCGGCATGAAGCCCTTGGCGCTGGCTGCGGTTCTGTTCGTCTGGTTAATATTCGGCGGTTTTCTGATCAATACCGTCGCGATGAGCTTGTTCGCAAGCCGCTAAGGCGCAACCTCCGTCAGAGTGGTAGGCTATGTGCGCTACCGAACATCCAATCGAAGTGTCTTACGGTAGAGTTGTGGGTCACGCGCCGACTGGCTGTGGCCCTCGCCATCATTTTCGATTCGCCACTGACACAGTTATCCGATGCCGCTATCGCCTGAGCTTAGAAAAAATCAATTGTTGGCGTCATTGCCGGACTCTGAGTGGGAGCGTTGGTCGCCGTTACTAGAACAGGTCGACATGCCGCTGGGAGAGGTCCTGTATGAATCGGGCGTGACGCTTAACCATGTCTATTTTCCGCTGACCTCGATCGTATCGCTGCTGTACGTGATGGAAAATGGCGCCTCCGCAGAGATTGCCGTCGTCGGCTACGAGGGTGTCGTTGGCATTTCGCTGTTCATGGGCGGGGAATCCACCCCCAGCCGCGCCGTGGTGCAAAGCGCCGGCACCGGATGCCGCCTCCCGGCAGAGATCATCAAGAGCGAATTCGGCCGATCAGGCGCCGTGCTGCATCTGCTGTTGCGCTACACGCAGGCGCTGATTACCCAGATGGCCCAGACCGCGGTCTGCAATCGCCATCATTCTTTGGATCAGCAATTATGCCGCTGGCTGCTGTTGAGTCTGGATCGACTGCAAGGTTCCGAACTGGTGATGACGCAAGAACTCATTGCGAACATGCTGGGCGTTCGCCGGGAAGGTGTCACAGAGGGCGCCTTGAAGCTGCAAAAGGCCGGACTCATTCAATACACCCGCGGTCACATTAGCGTGCTTGACCGAAAAGGCCTCGAAGACCGTACCTGCGAGTGCTATGCCGTGGTAAAGCGCGAATATGACCGCTTGCTGCCATCCCGCAAGGCAAACTAGCCGTTTAATCAAGCCCGCAGCCTGTGTGCGCTGCCAGACGGTTGCGACCCGTCGCAATGGGATACCCTCTTGCGGATGCGAGAGGTCGTCAATCATTTAATCGACATCTTGCCACGGGGCGACAGAAAGCGGCTGCTCGCGCTATGTGAGCCGGTCGAGTTCAGCATGTCCGAGATTCTGGCTGACAGCTCGACTCAAGCCCGGCACGTCTATTTTCCCACCGGCGGTTTCGTGTCCTTGCTGACCCCCATGGATGAGCCGCCTGTGCTGGAGGTGGGCATGGTGGGCAGCGAAGGCATGCTCGGTGTCCAGATTGCCCTGGGCGTGACGCGGGGGGCGCTGCATGCGCGTGTACAAGGGGCCGGTGCCGCCTGGCGCATCACCGCGGCTTCCTTCAGAGCAGAACTGATCCAAAGTCCAGCGCTGCGGCGCAGCCTCAATCGCTATGTTCACGTCACCATGCTGCAACTGACGTCCGTCGCCAGATGCCTGCGGTTTCATCAAATCGAGGCGCGCCTGGCGCGATGGCTATTGATGACCCAAGATCGAGCGCATGAGGATCACTTTGTGGTCACGCAAGAATCCATCGCCTACATGCTGGGCGTGCGCCGCGTTGGAGTTACCAAAGCCGCCATGGAACTGCAACGTAGAGGTCTGATTGAATATGTCCGCGGACAAGTGACGATCTCTGACCGCGAAGCGCTCGAGAGTGCTGCGTGTACCTGCTATGCGTCTGACTGCAAGACCTACACGGACTTTCTGGGAAGCTAGCACCCCGCCGATTTAGACGGATGTATGCCGCGGTAAATCGATGGTGAAGACGCAACCCGTGCCCGGCACATCGCGCACCCTTAAGAAACCGTCGTTGGCTTCGACACCGCGTCGCGAGATATCCAGTCCCAACCCAAGTCCGGATCGGTCGTCGCCGGTTTGGACGAATGGCAGGAACATTTTCGCCACGGCGCCGGATGGCAGGCCGCCGCATCGATCCTCCACATCGATCAAAACACGGTCGCCGGCGAGATATGCGCGCAACCGCACCGCTGTGTGAGGTTGGGTGAACTTGAAAGCGTTCTGCAGCAAATTGCCGATGGACGCTGCCAGCAACTCGGGGTCGACATAAATGACGATGTCCTCAGAGACGGGGTCCAACGTAAAAGGGGTTCCGCGTGCAAGCGCGTCAAATGAGGCGGCGATCCGCACGTTGGCCAGAAACGCCGCCAACGGAATCACCTCGCGCCGCGGCGGCATTTGTGCCGTGACCCGGACTTCTGAAAGCGCGCGGTCTATGAGAGCGCACATGCCAAGAAGACTGCGGTCGAGTATCGCACCGGTCGCACCGGAAATGCTTACGCTGCCCTTTTTAATGGCAGCGATAATCAATAGTGCGGTGTGCAGATGGTTACGCAGCTCATGGGCCAGCGGACCGAGGCGAGAGTTTAAGGTCTCAGTAACAATTTCCCGGGTCTCCGCGCTGTGCCTCGCGTATTCCGTCACGGCGCCCACTATCGCATTGTCGAGGCAGCGATTGAATGTGCGAAACTCCTGGACCGCGATGGGCGCGCCTTTTTCGAAGGCGAGATTGGTGACGGCTTGGCAAACATCGCCGTAATCCCGAACAACCTCCTCGAGCGTGTATCCTTGTTCGAGCAATTCGCGCCCGTGCAGCATCGCCATCTCACCGACGGCGGAATCCGGACTAAATCGGGGTTGATCAGGCGCGACGGAGCGAGACACTTCGGATCGCTGCTCGATGAGCAAACTACTGACTAGCTGATCAAGAAAGACGGGTACGCCGAATGAGAACTCATACACCGTCTTCGGTTTTGATCTGTCCGCAACCATGCTGCGACAGCGATCGATCAAGATCGTCCGATTCGAGCTAATGAATTCGTGCAGCACAAACGACCCTGTTTTAAAGACGCGCTCGCGTCTGCTTTGACATAACTTAAGCGCTGATCAGCGGTTCGAATGGTCGCGCAATCAAGTGGTGACATCCCACTTCATTTGAATCATGCGTCGTATGCAGTCTTCCGGTAAATATTCCTGCCACGTTAGAATATTCGTATCGGAGCGGGCGATGGTTTCCGGGTCAACCGGACCGTCGAGCGCGGAGGCGTCTGATTGGTCATTCATAGCGTCAAATAAGCGCGTGCCATGCGACCGAGTGTCCATTTTCACCATGCACTCCTGTTCGTGACGCCACGGCGCAAGAATCGCACGACTTCCGCGGCCGCTCTGTGCGGTAGCACACTTAGCGGGCCGCCGGTTCAACGAGGGGTCAAAACTCGTGATTCAATGACATATCCAAGTAACCAAATGGTCTATCTGTCAACTATTTGCTGTAAACGGCCGAACCTCTCCGAGCAGCGCTTTTTGGTCGATTCAGCGCGCACCGTTTGCCGCAAGCTCCGAAGGGTCTAAAACTCGGCCGTTCAGTATCACTTTCTCGATATCCGCATAGGCATCTATCGTTCGAGCGGGGTCCTGGCGCAGCAACAACAAATTGGCGCGCTTTCCAATCTGCACAGTGCCAATGTCCTTATCCAGCTTCAACGCTTGTGCATTCGTCAGCGTTGCGGATTTGAAAATCTGCGCAGGCGTTTCGCCCGCCTCGATCAGCCGCTGCATCTCCATCCAGCCGTTAAGACCTGGAGGATTGGCGTAGGTGGGAGCGCTCGGCGTATCGGTGCCGAAAAGGATGCGAGCGTGTCGCGCCACCAGGTACGCGACCTCATGCTTGACACGATCGGTGGGCGTGCCGATGCCTTCCTCGACCCTGCGGCCTAGCTCGCCCGGGTCCGCATCCGCCGGCAACTTGAAATCTTGCGCCAGCACGTCATGAAACCACTGACCCTGCGGCGAGCGATACCAGTTGAGTAGATTCGTTGGCAGGACGCGGGCGAGCCGAGGATCCGCCAGATACGAGGTATTAAAAAGATCTTTAATGCCATACAGAACCTGAATGGTCGGCTGCCAGCCGACGTTGTGCGCTAGTTCGTCGTCGAGTATTTTCCGAATGTCAGGCGTGGGTTCGGTCGTCGTTGTGTGCTGCGTGTTCCAGTTCCAGAGTCCATGCGCCATGATGTCGACGCTGGCGTCCACCCCAAATCGATGCGCCTCGTCAGTATTGCCATGCATCAGCACGGGCAACCCTGCTGC
>JAXDQN010000401.1:0-8916 GCA_034667865.1 Gammaproteobacteria bacterium | reverse complement strand
GATTCGGAGGAAAATACTCTGAGACCCACGTCGCCTTTTTCCGTGAATTTGAAGGCATTCGACAACAGGTTTTTGAGTATCTGGCCCAGCCTTTGCGAGTCGGTCTCGATGCTTTCAGGCACGCCCGGTTCAATGGTCCAGTCGAATCGAATGTGTTTTTGGGCCGCGATCGGCTCAAAGGTCTTGATCAACGCGTCGATCACCGCCGTCACACGAGCGGTCTCGATGACGAGCTCGACCTTGCCGGCCTCGATCCTCGACAGATCCAATACGTCATTGATTAAAATCAACAAATCGTTGCCGGCAGAGGTGATGGTTTGCGCAAACTTCACCTGCTGCTCGGTCAGGTTGCCGTCTTTGTTGTCTGCCAGGAGCTTGGCAAGAATCAGCGTGCTATTGAGCGGCGTGCGCAACTCATGGCTCATATTGGCCAGAAATTCGCTCTTGTATTCGTTGGCCTTTTGCAGCTCCTCCGATCGCACAGTCAGCACGCCGTGCGCCTTGGCCAGCGCATCCTTCTGATGCTCGAGCAGCTGAGTCTGCTCTTCGAGCTGAGAATTGATTTGTTCGAGCTCTGCCTGCTGCGACTGCAGATTCGCCTGCGACTCGCGCAGCGCACGGCCCTGCTCCTCGAGCTCTTCGTTGCTGACCCGTAGTTCTTCCTGGCCCGATTGCAGCTCTTCGGCTTGCTGTTGAGTTTCCTGCAACAACTCTTCCAGCCGCTGCCGATCCTTGGCAGCGCGCACGGCCACCGCGATGGACTCCGATACTCGCGACAGCAAATCCCTCTGATCCCGCACGGTGGACCTGAAATAACCCAGTTCCAGCACCGCGTGCACGACGCCGTCGATGCCGGCCGGAATCACCAACAATTCTGCCGGTTCGCCCCGGCCGACGGCCGAAGAAATCGGCAAATAGCCGGCCGGCACGTCGCGAACGCGCAGCGCACGATTGTCGCGAGCCGCCTGTCCCAGCAAACCGTCGCCGGGACGAAGTTCATCCAGTTGACCTGCCGCAACTGCAAATCCGCCGATACGCCGAAATCGACCGCTCTCTGCAATGTAAACGGCGCCCACTTGTGCGTCGGTGAAGGCGGCGAGATATGACAGCAGATTCCCGCCCAATTTATCGAGCGGCTGATCACCCTGCAATTTTTCGCTCAGACCCATCTGACCCAGGCGAATCCAGGCCTGCGACTCACGCTCGCGGAACTCGCGCGACCCGACCACCGCGGCGCCGGCAATCAGTATCAGCAGCAGTCCTGATCCTCCCCAGGTAACTGCCAACGAGAACGTCGCAGCGGCCCGCGACTCTCCGCCCCGTTGCGCGATCAGCTGCCGCTCGGCGTCGGTCATGTCGCCCACGGTGCCTCGAATTCGATCCATATAAATCTTGCCGCGATCCGTGCGCACGAGCGCCAAGGCCTTGTCGCGCTGGCCGGCTTGCTGGGCCACCACGGTGGCTTCCAGTTCAGCCATTTTTATGCCAGCCTGGTTCTCCAGGGTATCGAGGCGACGCGCCTGATCGGGTCGATCGCGCAGCAACGCCCGCATGGCACGGAACTCGCCGGCCACTGCCGCCTTGGCATTCGTATACGGTTCGAGGTAGCTGTCCTCGCCCGTCAGCAAATAACCGCGCTGGCCGGTCTCCGCATCCTTCAATGTCGACAGCAGCGCATCGAGCTCCGACAGGACTTCAACGGTCTTCGCCAGATTCTGCGAGGTGCTGACGGCCGACTGCAGCGATTGATAGCTGAGCAACGCGACAATGACCACGGCCACCACCGCAAGCAAAACCCCCGCCAAGGTTTTCGGCGGCAAGGGAAGCTTCGATCGTGCAGCACCCGATGCGCGTAGCGGTGTAGAGTTATTATTCATTCGGTGGGCAACCCGGGAGACCCGCGAATTCTACGGGAGAATGCTGCGTGGGCGCAGCGCGCACCTATCACCCGCAGGATGTAGGAATCGCCTTACAGCTGTGCGAGCGCTAGTTGCCGAGATTGAGCAGCGCCGTGTTGCCGCCGGTGGCGGTGGTATTGACGGTGAGTGTGCGCTCGTTGGCGAATCGGCTCAAGTAGTGCGGACCGCCCGCCTTGGGCCCTGTGCCCGACAGCCCGGTGCCGCCAAACGGCTGCACCCCGACCACGGCGCCGATCATGTTGCGGTTTACATAAGTATTGCCGATGGAGGTCTGCGCAAATACTTGACGCCAGAACGACTCCAAGCGGGTCTGCACGCCCAAGGTCAAGCCATAGTGGCTGGCTCGAATATCGTCGAGAACCTGATGCACCTCGGCGGATCGATACCGCACGACGTGCAATATCGGGCCGAACTCTTCCCGCGTCAGCTGTGCGGCGTTCTGCAGTTCGATCAAATGCGGGGCAAAAAAACTGCCGCGCGAGTGCGCATCCCCCAAAGGACATGCCTTCACGATCCGCGCTTCGCGCCGCATGCGCGCGATGTGCTGCGCCAGTCCATCCGCGGCAACTGCGGTAATCACCGGCCCGACATCCACCGCAAAGTCCGCGGGATTGCCGATGCGCAGTTCGTCCATCGCGCCGACGATCATTTCCAACACGGCGTCCGCAATCTCCTCCTGCAGGAACAGCAGACGCAGGGCAGAGCAACGCTGGCCGGCGCTCATGAAAGCCGAACTGATGACGTCATCGACGACCTGTTCCGGCAGTGCAGTCGAATCGACGATCATGGCGTTCAGACCGCCGGTCTCGGCGATCAATGGCACGATCGCGCCGCCGCGAGCCGCGAGCGCGCGATTCATGGTCAGCGCCGTTGCCGTCGATCCCGTCATGGCCACGCCCGCCAGCGCGGCGTGCGCGAAGGCCACTTCGCCGAACACACGCCCCGGCGCCGGCGCCAAGTGCAAGGCCTGCGGCGGCACCCCAGCTTCGTGCAGCAAGCGGATGAAGCGGGCCGCAATCAAGGGAGTCGGTTCGGCCGGCTTCGCAACCACCGCATTCCCCGCCGCCAATGCCGCGGTAACCTGCCCGGCAAAAATCGCCAATGGAAAATTCCAAGGACTGATGCAGGCGAACACGCCTCGGCCTTGCAGAGAAAGCTCGTTCAATTCGCCCGTCGGACCCTCGAGCCGCTGCGGACTGCCAAATTGCTTGCGCGCGCGCAATGCGTAGTAGCGACAGAAGTCCACAGCCTCGCGGACTTCCGCGATGGCATCCGTGATGGTCTTGCCTGCCTCGCGCACCAGCAGTTCGTGAAAACCAGCGCGATCGGCCTGCAATCGATCGGCAGCATTTTCCAAGCACTCGGCTCTGGCTTCGCCCCCAGCGGCATTCCATGCCGCCGCCGCCCCGTCGGCGGCGGCAAACGCCGAGGCGATTTCGTCCGCGGTGGCGTCGCGCGACTCGCCGACGACATCGCCGCGATCGGCGGGATTGGTGACCGGCCGCGTGGTCCCCGGCAGCAATTTGCCATTGATGATGGGACCGGAAGTTTGGCGCGTCGCGCTGGGGATGTGCTCGCGCGCCAACGAGCCGCGCAATGCCTGCACTTCATTGGGATCGCCCAAATCGACTCCGCTGGAGTTGCGCCGATCGGAATACAGAGCGGAAGGCAACGGCAAACGCGCATGCGCAAACGATACCAATCGCTCCAGCTCCGAGATGGGATCGCGCACGATGTCAGCCACCGGCACCTGCTCATCCATGAAACGATTGACGAAGGAGGTGTTTGCGCCGTTCTCCAGCAGGCGTCGCACCAAGTAGGCCAACAAGTCCTTGTGCTCGCCGACCGGCGCGTACACCCGAACTTGCGGGAAGCGCGTCACCTGCCGCGCCGCTTCTGCGTACAGCAGCCGGCCCATGCCGTGCAGACGCTGAAATTCGAAGTTTGCGGTCGACGGCGCCAATTCCAATATCGCTGCGATGCTGTGCGCATTGTGCGTGGCAAATTGCGGGTAAATCACATCGCTGTGTTTGAACAGGCGGCCGGCGCAGGCCAGATACGATACGTCGGTGGTGAGCTTGCGCGTGTAGACGGGATAGCCGTCGAGACCGCGCTCCTGGCTGCGTTTGATTTCGGAGTCCCAATAGGCTCCCTTCACCAGCCGCACGGCCATTTGCCGTCCGTAGTGGCGCGCCGCCGAGGCCACCCATTCAATGACCTCCTGAGCTCGCTTGCCATAGGCTTGAATCGCGAGCCCCAGACCCGGCCACGATCGAGTGGCGGGATCGCGGCACAGCTCTTCGATCACATCCAGCGACAAGTCGAGACGATCAGCCTCTTCCGCATCGATCGTGAATTGAATTCCCAAGCGAGCGGCTCTGCGCGCCAAGTCCAGCACCTGCGGCACCAAGCGCCGCAACACCAGATCACGTTGCAGCAGGCTGTAGCGCGGCTCCAATGCCGACAGCTTGATCGAGATGCTGGACACCTCGTGGGTCGCGCGGCCCGCAGCCGCGGAGCCGATCACATCGATCGCATGCTGGTAGGACTTCAGGTAACGCTCGGCATCCTGAAGCGTGCGCGCACCCTCGCCCAACATATCGAAGGAGCAAATCGCCAGATCAGCTTCGCGCGCGCTGCGTTCCAGCGCCTCCTCGATGCTGCGCCCCACCACGAACTCGCCGCCGATGATGCGCATGGCGCGGCGCACGGCGAGGCGCACCAAGGGCTCACCGGCCTTGCGCGTGAGCTTGCGCATCCACCCCGCCGCGTCGGACTTGATGGAGGGATCCAGCTCGAGGATGCCGCCGGTCAGCATGAGGCCCCAGGTCGAGGCGTTGACGAACAGCGATTCTGATCTGCCGGCGTGCGCCGACCAATCGCCGGTTGCCAGTTTCTCCGCAATCAGCCGGTCTGCAGTCGCATCGTCCGGAATGCGCAGCAGCGCTTCGGCGATGCACATGAGGGCGATGCCCTCCTGATTCGACAGGCCAAACTGCTGCAAGAATGCATCCAGGAAAGGACGTTCGTCGCGTCGCACGCGCGCACCCTCAACCATCGCCATGGCAGCCTTCACGGCACGATGCCGCGCGCCGCCGGTGAGCTCCAGCGAGTGCAGCAGTCCGCCAACGGCTCGATCCTCCGAGGCTCTGCCCTGCTGACGGATGGCCTCGCGCAACGCGTGAAAATTATCGGTCATGGAAACTCGATCTATTCGTTCAAGGTTGCGATGAATACCGACCCGACGGTCGGAATATTGCCGCTCGCCACTCGGTTCAGCCGGGCGCCGCTGCCGCGGATCACCGCCAAGTCCCAAGGCTCGAGCGTTATGGATTCTCCCGCATCGCTTTCGAGCAGCAATGGGTCATCGATGCCGAAAATCACGGTGGAATGATCGCGCGCGGCGGCCACCGCGATGCCGGCGTCGAGCCGCGTCACCCTCGCCTCTACCGCGATCGATGTTGCCGCCATCAGATTCAAATCGACGCACGGCCCATCCAGCAACTCGCAGTACGTTTGGCCGGCGCCGTCGAATTCGACCAGTTCTCCAACGCTGCGCAGTTCGCGCGATGCGCCGGCGTTGAATTTCAGCGTAACCCCCGTGCCTCGCAGCAATACCATGGTCCGCAGGTAGCCGGAGAAGTCTGAAAATGGGCCGGATGCTTCGATGTGCGCGATGCTCACTCGCCAGCGAAATGGCTCATCCCCTTCCGGCACACGCACGGCTTCATGGGTGATTCCGCCGCCATTCTTCCACGGCACAGACGTGAACGAGGATTTGCGGATGATTTGCAGGGGCATTTGCACCGGCGAATGATACACATTCACGCCGCCTATTACGCCTGGCTGATGCTTCCCTTCAACTCATGCTGCAGCAGAATTCGCGCCTTTTCCCAATCGCGTTTGACGGTGCGCTCCGAGGCATCGAGCGCGGCGCCGATCTCGGCGAAGGTCATGCCACAAAAGAATTTTAAATCGACCACCTGCGCCAGGCGCGGCTCGATGTCATGCAGAGCATCCAGCGCTTCGCTGAGACGCTCCAGTTCGAGGTCCGATTTGACCTCGGGTATATCCGTCGGCAAGCCTGTAATCTCAAACGCGCCGCCGCGCTTTTGCGCCGAGCGGCTGCGGTAATAGTCGACGATCAGCCCGCGCATCGCCCGCGACGCATACGCCAGAAAACGCGCACGATCCGGGAAAACCCCCGATCCCCGGCTGGACATATCGAGATAAGTCTCATGCAGCAACGTGGTCGGGCTCAATGTCATTGAGGAATTGCGGCGAAGTTGCCGTTGGGCCAACGAGTGAAGTTCGGCATACAGCACGGTGAACAATTGTTCTCGCGCCTTGGCGTCACCGCCCTCCGAGGAGCGGATGAGAGTATCGAGCTCCGTATCGGCCATGAACATCCCCTAAAGGGTCCCACACGGGGCCATCTTAAGCCAAATCCTCGAGTGGACGCCTGCCGGCCGCCAATTGCCGCTCCAGGGCCCCGTCCAGTTCCTCGACCCGGATCGGCTTGGACAGATATCCATCCATGCCGGCCTCCAAGCAGCGCTCGCGATCGCCTTCCAGGGCGTGCGCGGTCACGCCGATCAAGGTGATGTGGCGGCCCGTGGCCCGCTCGCGTGCCCGCAGCTCGCGGGTCGCTTCCATGCCATCCATTTCCGGCATCTGCACGTCCATAAACACCAGGTCGAAGGGCTGAGCCTCGCTTTCCAGCATGTCCAAAGCCACCCTGCCGTTGCCGGCCACCTTGACCAAGTGACCGCGTTTGACCAACAAGCGCGTCAGCAACAACTGGTTCACCGGGTTGTCCTCGGCGATCAGGATCTTCAAGACGCCACGCGCATCGACACTGCGCCGTGGGGCTGTCGAGGCTTCCAGAATCACACTGGATGCCGGCAAGGAAACGACGAAGTGAAAATCGGATCCAACGTCGGGCCGGCTTTCAACCCACAGTCTTCCGCCCATCATTCCCACCAATCGTTTGGTGATGGCCAGCCCGAGGCCGGTTCCCCCATAGTTGCGGGTGGTCGTATTGTCCGCTTGCGTGAAGGGATCGAAAATCAGCGCCTGCTTTTCGGGTGCAATGCCGATGCCGGTGTCGGACACCGTAAAATGAATCTCGCCGTCAAGTCCCGCCGCAAGATCGACTTTGACCAGCACCTCGCCTTGGGCCGTGAACTTCAGCGCATTGCCGACCAGGTTGACGACGATTTGCCGCAAACGCGCCGGATCTCCTTTCACGACCGTCGGCACCGCGGGCGCCACCTCGCACAGCAGCTCCAATCCCTTCTGATCGGCGGACAGCGCCAGCGTGCGCAGGGTCATTTCCAAACTATCGCGCAAGTCGAAGTCGACGATATCTAGACTGGCTTTCCCAGCTTCCATCTTGGAGAAATCGAGCACATCGTTGATGACGCTCAGCAGCGAATCGGCGGACAGTTTTACCGTCTCGAGATACTCACGCTGTTCCCGATTCAAATCCGTGCCGAGCGCGAGATCCGTCATACCGATGACGCCGTTCAGCGGCGTGCGGATTTCGTGACTCATATTGGCCAGAAATTCGCTCTTGGCACGACTGCCCTGCTCCGCGGCCGCCTTGGCATTGCGCAGCACCTCTTCGGCTCGCCGCCGCTCCGTCACATCGACGAATGTCACCACAGAACCGATGATGGTAGCGCCGCGGCGTATTGGGCGCGACGATGATTCCGCCGGAAAACTGCTGCCATCTTTGCGCCACAGAATCCCGCCATCGACTTGCGTGTCCTGACCGGTTTTCAAGCTTGAGTAAATCCGGCACTCCTCCAACGGGAAAGGGCTGCCATCCGCCTTGGTGTGGTGCGCCAGCACGTGCATGTCCTTGCCCAGTAATTCCGCGGCGGAATCGTAACCGAGCATGCGCACGCAGGCGGTGTTGCAGAAGCTGGTCTTGCCTTCCATGTCGATGCCAAATATGGCCTCGGGCGCCGCCTCCAGCAACAGCATGACCAGTTCGCTGCTCTCGCGTAGTGCCTTTTCGGCCTTTTCGCGCTCGAGAATTTCAGCAGCCAGTCCGGCGTTCGTCTGGGACAGCGCCTCGGTTCTTTCGCGCACGCGCGCATCCAGCAGTTCGTGCTGCTGCACAACCTGAGCCGCCATGTAATTGAATGTGCCGGTAAGCACCCCGATTTCATCGTTCGAGTGAACCTCAAGAGGGCGCAGCGCATCGCCCGCTCCGGCACTCAGGTCCTGGGCTGCGCCTGTCAAAGCGCGAATCGGGCGGATGATTCTTTCGGTCACCAGCGCCACCATCAGCGTGACGATGCACATGATGATGATGATGCTGGCCAGCACGACGCGTTCCATGGAGCGGATGGCCGTTTCCAGATTGGCCAGCGAAAAGCCGACGAAAACATTGCCGACGATGCCGGTGAGCACCGGCATTCGAATCACCAATGTCGATTGTCCCCGCCCGAGCAATGAGGTGTGCACTGTGTTGCCGGCTGCAGCCAATTCCGACTTGAGTGTCGGCGGAAATTGCGGCACAAAGGTCTGCGCCAGCACCGTGCCATCGGGTCCCTCGACATAGGCCCACTGCACGCCGGGCACGCTCAGCACCGCATCAAGCGCCGATTGCACCGAGGTAATGTCGCGATTGATCAGAGCAGGTTCGACCGACTTCGCCAAGGCCGCGGTGATCACATCGCCGTGCGCGGAGAAATCGGTCTGCATGCGAACCGAGAGCTGCCGATCGAGCACGCAGTAGAGCACGACGATCACCAGCACCGCGCCAAACAATTGGCGTATCGCCAATTTCGTCGATACGCTTTTCATGGAATTTCTTCCGGCGCCCAACTGCCGTTCACGGTTCGGGTGAGCCAGACGCGGTGCAGACCTTGATGATTCGTCGGCGAGAACTCCAAGGCGGTTCCCACACCCGGGTCCCAGCCATGCAAGGATTCCATCGCGTGGATGAAGCTGATGCGCGATGGATTCGGTCCGGCGCGCCGCA
>JAXDQN010000400.1:0-7103 GCA_034667865.1 Gammaproteobacteria bacterium | reverse complement strand
AACGCGCGGCAAGCCGGCTGATTGAAATGCAGACGCAACCATACCTGGCCGGTCAACACCGACAGCACGCGTCACCCAGCCCTGGCATAATCCGCGCACCAGAATAGGGCAACAGGTCCATATGTATCAGGTTTCCTCAGTACAGCACCGAAAACTCGTGTCGACCGTGGCGCGCACCAATGTCCGTCCGCCGAAATCCATGAAGGATTTCGCTTGGCGGCTGTATCTGCAGACTTACTATGCGCATGTCGATGTTGCGGATCTCGCCGAGCGCGATCCGTCTGAATTGGCCGCGGTCGCGCTCTCCCATTTGCTGTTCGGCTTGCGCCGCCGCCGCACAGCCTTGGTGCGGGTGTTCAATCCCAACTTGCGCGAGCACGGTTATGTTTCGCCGCATACCGTCATCGAAGTCGTCAATGACGACATGCCGTTCCTGGTCGACTCAGTCAGCTTGGGCGTGGCCGAACGCTCCCTGACGCTGCACTTCATCGCCCATCCGATCCTCGCCGTGACTCGCGACACCCGAGGAATGCTGCGCACCGTGCACCAGCGCAGCGATGATCCGCAAGACCGGCAACAACGGCTCGAATCCTTCCAGCACCTGGAAGTGGACCGTATCGTCGATCCCGCGGCGCTGCGCTCCCTGGCCGCGCAAATTGAACGCAGCATGCGCGACGTGCGCCTCGCCTGCGCCGACTGGGGCCGCATGCGCAACGCCGCGCGGACTGCAGCCCGGGATTTGACCGCCATGAGTGCGCGTTTAGACGCCACCGACTTGAGCGAGACCTGTGCGCTGCTGGGGTGGATGGAAAATCGCCATTTCACCTTTCTGGGCTATCGCGAATATCGGCTGCGCGGACGCAAAGGCCGAGAGAGTCTGGATGCGATTGCCGAGACGGGGCTCGGCATCTTGCGCAGCGGCCGCAAGCAACCGGACGGCGCCAATCGCGGCGCCAGTCGCAATCGCGCACTGCCGGCCGATATCCGCCGCCAGAGCCGTTCGCCCAATCTCGCCCTGGTGACCAAGGCCAATCTGCTCTCCACCGTGCACCGCCCGGGCTACCTGGATTACATCGGCATCAAACAATTCGATGCCAAAGGCAAGCTGATCGGCGAACGGCGCTTCGTGGGCTTGTGGACTTCAGCAGCCTATAACGCCAGCCCGCACGAGATCCCTTTGCTGCGCTCCAAGGTGGCTCAGGTGGCCGAACATTTTTCGCTGGCTCCCGACAGCCACGATGGCAAGGCGCTGCAGCATATTCTTGAATCCTTTCCGCGCGATGAACTATTCCAGTCCAGCATGGCGGAACTGTATCGCATCGCCACGGGCATATTTGGTTTGCAGGAACGGCCGCGGGTGCGCGTGCTGTTGCGGCGCGATCCTTTTCGCCGCTTCTACTCTTGCCTGGTATACGTGCCGCGCGAAAAATACAACACCCAGGTGCGCCAGCGCATCGAACGCGTGGTGCGCGATTCCTTTGCCGCTTTCAGCATGGAGTCGCAGGTGCAGATTGCCGAATCGAATCTGGCGCGCCTGCACATCGTCGCCAGAACGCTGCCCACCGATGAGACGCGCATCGATGCCGATGCCCTGGAGCGGCGTGTCGCCGCGGCGGTTCGTTCCTGGGCGGATGGCTTCAAGGCCGCCCTGCTGGCGCGCTTCGATGAAGCCTATGCACTGCAGTTGTTCGATCAGTACGCGCAAGCCTTCCCGGCCGCCTACACCGAAGACTTCAATGGCGATGCCGCTGCGCTCGACGTTTCCTTTCTCGAGGCGGTGGAAAAAGAGCCCAAGCGCCTGCACCTGGATATCTATCGTCCCGACCCGAAACGCAAAGACAAGCTGTACCTGAAGATTTTTCGCGGTCAGGATGCCATCCCGATTTCCGACCTGTTGCCCATGCTGGAAAACATGGGCTTGAAGGTGATGGCGGAGCGGCCCTACGAACTGGAATTCCCCGCCGCACGGCGCGCCTGGATCCAAGATCTGGAATTGGTGATGCAAGCCCAGGCGGCAATTCCGCCCGAGTTGCTGGACCGTGAAGTCAAAAGTGCGTTCACGGCGGTGTGGCTCGGCCGCATGGACAATGACAGCTTCAATCAGCTGACGTTGTCGGCCGGCATTTCCTGGCGAATCGTCACGGTGATGCGCGCCTATTGCCGCTACCTGTTGCAGACCGGCCTGCCCTTCAGTCAGATTTACATCGCGCAGGTGTTGAACAACAACGGCGCAATCACGCGCCTGCTGGCCGACCTGTTCGTCACCCGCTTCAATCCACAGCTGCCGACCGACGCGCGCCTGAAATCGCTGGCGCGTTTGGGCAAGGGAATTTTAGGCGCACTCGAGGAGGTGACGCGCTCGGACGAGGATCGCATCCTGCGCGCTTTGTGGAATGCGCTGTCCGCCACGGTGCGCACCAACGCCTACCAACAGGACGGCGCCGGACAGCCCAAGGAATACCTGTCGTTCAAGCTCGAGAGCCAGCAGCTGCGCGAACTGCCGCTGCCGAAGCCGTTGTTCGAGATTTTCGTATTCTCGCCGCGCATGGAAGGCGTGCATCTGCGCATGGGTTACGTCGCCCGCGGCGGCATTCGCTGGTCGGAGCGGCGCGAGGACTTTCGCACAGAAATCCTCGGGCTGATGAAGGCCCAGCAGGTCAAAAACACCGTCATCGTGCCGGTGGGCGCCAAGGGCGGGTTCGTGGTGCGGCGCATGCCGGCCGAGCGTGCCGCACAATCGGCAGAAGTGATCGCCTGCTACCAAACCCTGATCCGCGGCATGCTGGACATCACCGACAACATCGTCGATGAAAAAATCACGCCGCCACGCTCTGTGATTCGCCACGATGGCGACGACGCTTACCTGGTGGTCGCGGCCGACAAGGGCACCGCGACCTTCTCCGACATTGCCAATGCGATTTCCCAGGAATACGGCTTCTGGCTGGGCGATGCCTTCGCCTCCGGCGGTTCGGCAGGTTACGACCACAAGAAGATGGCCATCACCGCGCGCGGCGCGTGGGAGTGCGTCAAACGTCAATTCCGCGAAATCGGCGTCGACATCCAGAATCAGCCGTTCACCGTGGCCGGCGTCGGCGACATGGCCGGCGATGTATTCGGCAACGGCATGCTGCAATCGCCCCAGATCCGGCTGGTCGCGGCGTTCAATCATCAGCACATTTTCCTGGACCCGCAGCCGGATGCCGCGCGTTCCTTCGCTGAGCGCCGCCGCATGTTCAATCTGCCGCGCTCTTCCTGGGAGGACTATTCGCGGGCGGCGATCTCCAAGGGCGGCGGTATTTATTTGCGGTCCGCCAAGAGCCTCAACCTGTCGCGCGAGGTCCAGACGCTGCTCGAATTGCCGGCGCAATCCACGCCGAACGAAGTCATCAAAGCCATCCTGAAGTCGCACGTCGACCTGCTGTGGAACGGCGGCATCGGCACGTACATCAAGGCCGGCAGCGAAAGCCACAGCGACGTCGGCGACCGCAGCAACGATGCCGTGCGCATCGATGCGCGTGATCTGAATTGCAAGGTCATCGGCGAAGGCGGCAATCTCGGGCTGTCGCAGCTGGGACGGATCGAGTTCGCGCGGCGCGGCGGGCGCCTGAACACCGATTTCATCGACAACTCCGCCGGCGTCAACTGCTCGGACGTCGAAGTGAATCTCAAAATTCTTTTGAATGGCGCGGTGCGCGCCAAGGAACTCACCGTCGCGGCGCGCAATCGCCTGCTGGTGAAAATGACCGATGAAGTGGCCGGCCTGGTGTTGCGCAACAACTACTTGCAGAGCCAGGGCATCAGCACCATCGAACTGCAATCCAAGCAGCGCTTGAGCGAGAGCGCCTACGTGATTCGCGCCTTGGAACGCTCCGGCGATCTGAACCGCGCATTGGAGTTCTTGCCCAGCGATGAGGAACTGGCCGAGCGCCGCCAAGCCGGCGAAGGCCTGACGCGGCCGGAACTGTCCGTCACCTTGAGCTACGGCAAGATCTGGCTGTACCGCGCCTTGATTCATTCCAACGTGCCGGAAGACCCGTATCTGTCGAACGAGCTGAATCGATATTTCCCGGCGCCGGTGCAAAAGCGCTTTGCCGCCCGCATCAAACGCCATCGCCTGCGGCGCGAGATCATTGCCACCGCGATCACCAACAGCTTGATCAACCGCATGGGCCCGGTCTTTCCGGTGCGCGCGCAGGACGACACGGGCGCTGATCCGGCGGCGATTGCCCGCGCCTACAGCATCGCGCGCGAAGTATTTGCGGTGCGCAACATCTGGGCGCAAATCGAAGAGTTGGACAATCGCGTGCCGGCCGCTTTGCAGTACACCGCCATGTTCGAAACCACCCGGTTGCTGCGGCACATCACTTACTGGCTGCTCGAATACCGGCGCAACGATCTGGACATCGAACGTGCCGTATCGCGTTATGCGGGCAAGGTGGCCGAGCTGTTCCACGAACTGAACTCGGTGCTGGGCGCCACCGAGCACTCGCGCGTGCGCGTGCTACGCTCCCAGCTGATCGAACAGCATGTGCCCGAACAACTGGCCGCGCGCATCGCCTCGCTCGATATTCTGCACTGCGCCCTGGATCTGGTTGAAGTCGCGACCACCGCGCGCGTCAAGATCGGTTATGCGGCCAAGGCCTACTTCGATTTGGGCGAGCGCATTGGGCTGACCTGGATCAAGGGGCAAATCGAGGGTCTGGTATTCGAGGGCCACTGGCAGGCCGTGGCGCGGCACACCTTGCTGGACAATTTGTACGCGCTGCAACGCAGGATCACCCAGGTGGTACTGACCTATAAGGGCCGCGATCCTGCGGCGCGGGTCGATCACTGGATGTCGCAGCATGTCGCGCCGATCGAGGCGCTGAAGCGCGTGGTGCTGGACTTGCGCACCAGCGCGGCGCCGGATTTCGCGACACTGTCCGTCGCACTACAGGCCGTCCGTCGGCTGGCACAGGAATGAACCCGCCCATGCAAGTAATAGCTTTCGGCATCGAGTACTTACAAGAGCGCATCGACCGCGAGATCGTGCTGGCCCGGCCCATGGGAGTCATCGTGGAATCGGCCGACGAAGCCGGTATCGTGCTGCGCGCGCCCCTGCCGCGCAATGCCAACCATAAGGGCACGGCTTTTGGCGGCAGCCTGTACGCGCTCGCCGTACTGACCGGCTGGGCATGGCTGACGCGCTACATCGCATCCGCCGAGATTAACGCCGATGCGGTGATCCAGAAGTCCAGCATGCAGTTCCTGCTGCCGGTGGAAGGTGAATTGCGCGCCGTCATCGCGCCGCCGGCCAATGCCGACATCGACAAGTTCCGCAAGCTGTTGCTGCGCGCCGGCCGCGGCCGCATCCGCCTGCGCGTCGAAATACACCAAGGCGAAAAGCTGGCGACAGTGTTCGACGGATTATTCGCAGCCGCCATCCGCCACCAGGAGATCTGAATGCCCGGCAAACTCATTCTGGTCCGCCACGGCCAGAGCATCTGGAATGTGGAAAACCTGTTCACCGGTTGGTACGACGTGGACTTGAGCGACCAGGGTCGTTTGGAAGCGGCCCAGGCAGGACGCGAACTGCAGAACGAGAATCTGCGCCCGGACATCGCCTTTACTTCGGTGCTGAAGCGCGCGATCCGCACGCTCTGGCTGATTCTCGATACCACCGATCGGATGTGGACGCCGGTGGAGCGTCACTGGCGCTTGAATGAGCGCCACTACGGCGCCCTGCAGGGATTGAACAAGGCCCAAACCGTAGCGCAGCACGGCGAGGCTCAGGTCAAGATCTGGCGCCGCAGCTATGACGTCCCGCCGCCGCCCATGGCCTTGGATGATCCGCGCCACCCGCGCTTCGATCCGCGCTATGCCGGAATCGATCCGAAGTCGCTGCCGGCGACGGAGTCTCTGAAGGACACGCTGGCGCGGGTACTGCCGTTTTGGGAGTCGCGCATCGTGCCGGAATTGCGCGCCAATAAGAACGTGCTGGTCGTGGCGCATGGCAATTCGCTGCGTGCGCTGGTGAAGATGTTGGACATGATGTCGGAAAGCGACATCGTCGAGTTCAACATTCCCACCGGGATTCCGATGCTCTATGAACTCGACGAGCAACTGCAGCCCGTCAGCCGGCGCTTCCTGGGCGATGCGCAAGCCATCGCCAGCGCGCAAGAGGCGGTGCGCCGGCAGGCGGAAAAGAAGTGATCAAGAATCCGCTGCGATGGTCACCTTGATGCCGGACAGCGCGTCGGTGAAATCCACCTGACAGGACAGTCGCGAGGCGCCTTCCTTGAAGTCGCCCAACTCGCGCAGCAGTTCCAGTTCATCGCTTTGCGGCTTCGGCAGGCGCGGCGCCCATTCGGAATCGACGTACACGTGACAGGTGGCGCAGGAACATAGTCCGCCGCAAATGGCCGCGACACCATAGTCGAGCTCACGCAAGATCTCCATGATTTTCAATCCGGGCTGTGCCTCGATTGCGTGCTCTTTGCCGTCACGGTCCACCACGATCATCCGCGCCATTAAGGTCTCCTACAAAAGGCCGGCTAGTTTGCCGGAAGTGACAGCCGCGCGTCGAGCAAAGCCGCGCGCGCGGCAATGCGAGCGGCCGGCACCGGTGCGGGCTGGCTTTGGCGCCCCTGGCTTAAGTAAAGCGCGCTCCATTGCAGGCAAATATAGTCATACAACCATATCAACAGATCCAGCCGCCGCCACTGCTCGGCGTTTGGCGGACTGCCCAAGTAGCAACCCAGCAACCGGCGTTTCGCGCCCTCGTCGAAATCGCCGTTGGCGCACCAGCCGGCCAGATCCCAAAAGGCTTCGTTGACATGGGCGTACTCCCAATCGAGCAAATACAGGGAATCGCCGGATTGCACCAGGTTCAGCACATGCAGGTCGCCATGGCAAACCACCAAAGGCGCCGCGGGCTGCGCGGCCCATTCATTCAATCGATCCGCCGCCGCCGCTCGGTGCTTAAGAGCCGCGGACTCGCCCGCGGACTCGTAATGCCGCACCCAGGCCGCCGGGCTCATTTGATGCGCTGGGGGCGCAATGGTCAGGGCATGCACGCGTCGCAGCAGCTGCGCAATCTTCTCCGTGCTCGCGCTGCTGCAGAC
>JAXDQN010000399.1:0-4671 GCA_034667865.1 Gammaproteobacteria bacterium | reverse complement strand
GACGTGCAAATCACCATGGCCGAGGACTTCGGGGTCCAAGGGCGCGGCGGCTTTTACGAGGAGGTCGGGGCCATTCGCGACGTGGTGCAGAATCACTTGCTGCAGGTGATCGCCCTGCTGGCGATGGATGCCCCCATCGGCGATGACCCGCAGTCCATGCAATCGGAGAAACTGCGAATTTTTCGCGCCATGCGTGCGCTCGATCCGAAGGAACTGGTGCGTGGGCAATTCCGCGGCTATCGTGACGAGAAGGGTGTGGCCAAGGATTCGCAAATCGAGACGTTTACAGCGTTGCGGCTGCATATCGACACCTGGCGCTGGGCAGGCGTCCCCTTCTACATTCGCGCCGGCAAGTGCCTGCCGATTTCCGCCACCGAAGTCATGATTACGTTGAAGCGCCCGCCTTTGGCGATATTCGGCCCGAGCGACACCATGCCGGCGAATTATTTTCGACTGCGCCTCAGCCCCGAAGTGGTCATCTGCGCCGGCGCGCTGGTCAAACAGAACGGCGAAGAGATGCGCGGCGAACCGGTCGAATTGATCGCCCGCCACAAGTCACGGCGCGAGAAAGCTCCGTATGAACGTCTGCTGGGCGACGCGGTCCGCGGTGATGCGGCCTTGTTCACCCAAGATGCCAGTGTCGAGGCCGCGTGGCAGGTGGTCGACCCAATCCTCACCGGCGGTCTGCCGGTGATCGAATATGAGCCCGGGACATGGGGACCGAAAGCGGCGACCGATTTGGTGAATGGCGGCGAGACCTGGCATGACCCCCAAGCCGAGAAAGGCGCGCCGTGCTGAATCCCGACGCCATTACTTTCCTGCTGGACGTGGACAACACCTTGTTGGACAACGATCGCTTCGGCGAGGATCTCGGCAACCGGCTGGAGGAATCTTTCGGCGCCTTTGAGCGGGCGCGATATTGGTCGCTGATTGCCAAGCGCCGCGAAGAACTCGGCGTCGTCGATTATCTCGGAAGCCTTCAGGATTTTCGTGTCGGACTCGACGATCACGCAGAACTGCTCGACATGTCGCACTTCGTGCTCGAATACCCTTTCGCGGAGCGGTTGTTTCCCGGCGCATTGGACGCGATTGCCCATCTACGCACGCTAGGGCGTCCGGTGGTGCTATCCGACGGCGATATCGTGTTCCAACCGCGGAAAATCCAGCGCTCGGGAATCTGGTCGGCGGTGGAAGGACGGGTGCTGATCTACTTGCACAAGGAAAAGGTGCTCGATCACATGCAGCGTCGCTACCCGTCACCTCACTATGTTATGGTCGACGACAAGGCGAACCTGCTGGCGGCGATGAAAACCGTCATGGGCTCGCAACTGACGACGATTTTCGTGCGGCAGGGGCACTATGCCCAAGATCCTGGGTCGAAGACCGTAGCTCCCGCGCCGGATCTGACCATCGAACGAATCGCCGACCTCAAGAATTATCAACTCACTGATTTTAAGGTGTGATCATGACCACCACGAAAAGCCTGCACGATTTGGGTCAAAGCCTGTGGCTCGACAACATTACGCGCGAAATCCTCGATGACGGCACATTGAAGCGCTACATCGACACGTATTCAGTCACCGGACTGACATCGAACCCGACCATTTTCGACGAGGCGATCGGCAAAACCGCGGCCTATGACAAGGGCATCCGCCAAAAAGCGGATGCCGGGCTCAAGGGAGAGGACTTGTTCATGGAATTGGCCTTGGAAGATCTGCGCCGTGCCGCGGATTTGTTCAAGCCCGAATTCGACCGCACCAAGGGCGTCGACGGCTGGGTTTCCATGGAAGTCTCGCCGCTGCTCGCGAATGACACGCAGGCGACCATCGATGCCGCATTGCGCATTCACAAACAGGCCAATCGGCCCAATTTGTACGTCAAGATTCCCGGCACGCCGGCCGGCGTTCCCGCCATCGAAGCAGCCATATTTGCCGGTGTACCCATCAATGTCACCTTGTTGTTCTCCCGAGAACAGTACCTGAAGGTTGCCGAGGCCTATATGCGCGGGATCGAACGCCGCCTCGCCGCGGGCCTGGATCCGAAAATCAGTTCGGTCGCCTCGGTGTTCGTCAGCCGCTGGGATCGCGCCGTCGCCGACAAGGTTCCACCAGACTTGGTCAACAAGTTGGGCATCGCCATCATGCAGCGTACCTACAAGGCGCATTGCGATTTGATCGCCGGCAAACGCTGGCAGGAATTGGCAGCCAAAGGCGCCCGCAAGCAGCGCATGCTGTGGGCAAGCACCGGCACCAAGGACCCCAAAGCCCCGGCCGGTCTGTATGTGGAGGGTCTGGCAGCCCCCGATACCGTAGACACCATGCCTGAAAAGACCCTGATTGCCTTCGCCGAGAAAGGCACCCTCAATGGCGTCATGGCAAAGGACGGCGGCGATGCCGAGCCGGTATTGGCGCGCTTCGCCCAAGCGGGAATCGATGTGAATGCGCTTGCCACGCAGCTGCAAGTCGACGGTGCCAGTTCGTTCGTGAAATCGTGGACTGAACTCATGCAGCGGATCAAGGACAAGAGCGCGGCTCTGGCCACCACTTGAACGAGCGGGAGCCTGCGCCACGCGTGCCTGCGCCCCAGGTGCCTGCGGCCCGCGTGCCTGCGCACCGTGTGCACCCACTCGCCGGCAAGCCGGCGCCGGCGAGTGCGCTCACTGATATCCCCCGGCTGGTCACCGCCTACTACACCGAGCGGCCCGACCCGTCGGTTGCTTCGCAAAGAGTTGCGTTCGGCACGTCCGGACACCGCGGCTGCTCATTCGATGCGAGCTTCAACGAATATCATGTGCTTGCCATCAGTCAGGCGATCTGCGAATACCGCAAAGCGCAGGGCGTCGACGGTCCGCTGTTCATGGGCTTCGATACACATGCTCTATCCGCACCCGCTTTCGCCAGCGCGCTGGAGGTGCTGGCGGCCAATGCCGTCGAGCTGATGATCGCCCCGGGCGATGAGTACACGCCGACTCCGGCGGTGTCGCGCGCCATCTTGAAATTCAATCGTGGCCGAACGACTCGGTTGGCCGATGGCATCGTCATCACGCCCTCGCACAACCCGCCCAACGACGGCGGCTTCAAGTACAACCCGACGAATGGCGGTCCCGCCGATTCCGACATCACCGGTTGGATCGAGAATCGGGCCAACGAGATTTTGCGCACCGGTATCGCAGCGGTCCGCCGGACCTCAGTGGCCTCCGCGCGTCATGCTGCGACCACTCATGACTACGATTACCTGGGTGAGTACGTCGAGGAACTTGGCGGCATCGTCGACTTGCAGCTGATCCGCGATTCCCGCATCCGCATGGGCGTAGACCCGCTCGGCGGCGCCGGCGTGCACTACTGGGACCGTATCGCCGAGCGTTATGGATTGGATCTCACCGTAGTGAACCATGAAGTCGATCCGACCTTCCGCTTCATGACCTTGGATTGGGACGGCAAAATCCGCATGGACCCTTCCTCGTCGCACGCCATGCAGCGCCTGATCGCCTTGAAGGACCGTTACGACATCGCCTTCGCCTGCGACACCGACCACGACCGGCATGGCATCGTGACCGCCAGCAGCGGCTTGATGCGGCCGAATCATTACTTGGCGACGGCGATCGACTACCTGTTCAGCCACCGCAGCGGCTGGCGGGCGGATGCTGCGATCGGTAAAACCGTGGTGAGCAGCGCCATGATCGATCGGGTCGGGCGCAAGCTCGGGCGCCGGGTCTACGAAGTGCCGGTGGGATTCAAATGGTTTGCCGCCGGACTGATCGATGGCACGCTCGGGTTCGGCGGCGAGGAGAGCGCCGGCGCGTCCTTCAGTCGCATCGACGGCGAGGTCTGGACCACGGACAAGGACGGGCTGGCTCCCGCACTGCTGGCTGCGGAAATCACGGCACGCACCGGCAAGGATCCCGGCCTTAAGTACCAGGAATTGACCCGCGAGCTCGGCCCTTGCTACGCAGATCGGATCGACGCGCCCGCTAACGCAGCGCAGAAGAAAAGACTCGGCAAGCTTGACCGGCAGCAGATTCGCAGCAGCGATCTCGCGGGCGAGCCCATCCAAGCAATTCTCACTCAGGCGCCGGGCAACAATGCGCCGATCGGCGGGGTCAAGGTCAGCACCGCCGGAGGTTGGTTTGCGGCGCGCCCCTCGGGAACGGAAGACATCTACAAAATATATGCCGAGAGTTTTCACGACGATGCGCACCTGCGCCGCTTGATCAGTGAGGCGCAGAGCATCGTAGACGCCGCACTTGTCGGCGCCTGAGGACCAATCCCCGACAGCGACGGCCAAGCGATTGCTGCCGTGGCTGGTGGCGGTGGGCTTCTTCATGGAGTCTCTCGACACCACGATTCTGAACACCGCGGTGCCCGCGATCGCGAAGGCGCTGCAGGTTCCGCCGCTGAGCATGAAGGCGGTGCTGGCAAGTTACACCTTGAGTCTCGCGGTCTTTATTCCAATCAGCGGCTGGATGGCCAACCGGTTCGGCACCCGCCGCGTATTTGCCTCGGCCATCGGAATCTTCACGCTGGGATCCTTTTTGTGCGGCATCTCGCGCGACATTCATTGGCTGGTGGCCTTTCGCATCTTGCAGGGCGGCGGCGGCGCCATGATGCTCCCGGTAGGACGCATCACCATGGTGCGCACCTTCGCCAAATCCGAACTCATCAACGCCATGAG
>JAXDQN010000398.1:0-11882 GCA_034667865.1 Gammaproteobacteria bacterium | reverse complement strand
CGTTCTGGCCGGACCCCGACAACTGGAGCAACGAAATCGCGGTGTCCCCAGGACAACCCCGCGCCATCTGGGTGGGAATGCGGATGCGGTGGGAGTGATGAGTCGTGCGGAAATCGCGCATCGGCCAATCGCCGACCGATGCGCGAGCAGTTTGCGTTACATCAACTTATGCCAAAGAGCTGCTGAACAGCACCATCATGCGGCTCCAGGCCTTTTCCGCCTGATCATGGTTGTATACCTGGGAATCCGGCGGACACCAGCCATGCTGTGCGCCCGCGTACACCTCGATTTCCGCGGGTAGACTCGCCTTGGCGAAGGAGTCCTTGAGTATCGTCTTGGCATCCGGCTGACGCATGTCGTCATTCTCGGCAACAGCGACCAAGTAGTGCGCCTTCATTTTCGGAATCAGCAAATGCGGGCTGTCCGGCTTGTCGGTGACCAGACCGCCTCCGTGGAACGTGGCGGCTGCGCCAACTCGCGCGGGAAACAAGGCAGCCGTGCGAAATACGAACGGACCGCCCATGCAGTAGCCGGTGGTGCCGACTTTCTTCTTGGTATCAACGGCAGCCTGAGCGTCCAAAAAGGCGATGAATGCCTTCGCGTCGGTATCGGCGGTCGTCGGACTCAAGGTGCCGGCCAACCCCATCAGAGCCTGACGCGTGGGGGGATCGTTGAAGTCGGGGTGATCGGGTGCCGTCGGCGCCTTCTTGGTGCGATAGAACGGGTTGATCACCAGTACGGAATAACCAGACTCCGCCAAGCGCGTCGCCATTTCGCGAAACGTCGGGCGCAGTCCAAAAATATCCGGCCAGATCAACACGCCGGGGTGCTTACCTTTGACGGGATGCACGAAAAACGCATCGCAGGTTCCATCCGGGGTTTTGATCTCCAGATCGGTTCCTTTGGTCTCCGCGGCATTGGCCAGCCGGGGGAGGGCAGCGACTAATCCCGCGCCCAAGGCCAGTGCGCCGAATTGCCGTCGCGTGACATCGCCCGCGCGTCGCGCAAAATCATCCATATCATCGAGCTCACACATGTTGACCCCTTAGTGCTGTGGAACCCGCGATTTTGCGCCCATCTACTTGCTGCTCGCAATATCCTCAGCGGCAGTCCATTCCTTGGCTGCAGCGCGCAGCGGTTTGATCGAGAACACGTAGCTGTCGCCGGCGGCGGGTTTATGACAAGCGAGGCAGAGGGCCTGATTGAGAGCGTCATTTCTTGCGCCACTCGCGCTGAATGTAGCGTAGTCCCAGTTACCGTTCTTGAGCAGTGCAGGAACGCTGTCTCCCCAGCCGGCGCGAGCCTCCATGCCGGCATAGGACTGCAGGTTTCCTTGTACCAGGTTGCCCGACGCGTCGGGCTTGGCTGCGTACGTCACCTGCAGGATGGCTGCACCGTCGGGCAAAGCGCCGCTGCTGCGCGCCGCGCGCATCGCGGTTGCATTCGCATAACGTTTGGTAATCACACCCTGATCTTTATCTTCGGCGGTTTGATACAGCGTGTATCCCGCCGGGAAATTGGCCGGGATGGTCATGCGTGAGGGAAGGGCTGGCGGGGGCTTCGCGGTTTGCGGCGTGGGCGCTTCCTGAGAGCTCCAATATTGCGCAAAATCGTGGATATCCCGGTCGCTCAGCTGACCGGCGACGACGCTCATGAAGTCATTTTTCCGGTCGCCGCTCTTAAAGGCCGAGAGTTGGGCCGCCAGGTATTCCATCTTTTGGCCCGCCAGATTCGGAATGACGCCGCTGGCGCTGATACCGTGGGGGCCGTGACAGGCCTTACAGGCCGCCACCCCGAGGGGTGCTGTGCCTTGCGGAGAGTCGCTGGCCGCCGGCGAAGCGGGCATGGCGAATAAACAGCAGAGAAAAACCGGTCCCGGCAGCAGATTGCGCAGATTTTTTGGCATGCGCGAATCATGTCAAGAACGTTTGTGCGGGCAAGGCGCTTTCATTCAACAGGTGGACATTGCCTGTGCGGAATTTTTTGCCGGCCGGTGCGGCCCGGAGTTATGCGGCGCGCGTCGTCTCAGGGTTCCCCGGCGGCGCATTCGGCGTATGCTCGGTGTCGATTTCGTACAACAACAAGGGGGCGACGATGGCTGAAAATGTCTACAAAGTGATCGAGCTCATTGGCACCAGCACCGAGTCCTGGGAGAAGGCCACCGCGGCGGCAATCACCCGCGCGGGCAAGACGCTGCGGGATTTACGCGTCGCGGAAGTGGTGAAGTTGGACGTTCAGTTGAAGAACGGCAAGATCGAAGCCTATCGCTCTCGCATCAGCGTTTCGTTCAAATACGAAAGCAAGGGCTGATCGGTGTTGTGGTTGCGCACGGCGCGTTGCCGTGCGCAATATTTGCGGGGTCTACGGCACCACGTGTGAGTCGCCCAAATCCTTCCATTCGTAGCGCGGCACTTGGATCCACTCGCCGCTCTTGAGTGTCGGCACTTTGTGCACCCGGGTTTGATCGACCGTCATCTGGCCATTCTTGTCGCTCACCCAAAAATCGATATCGTAGATTTCGTTCTTGGTGCCGACCACGCGAAAATCCGTGCAGGCAAAGTAGTGACCGTCATCCAGCTGCCGCACCGGTTGGTGGGTATCGACGAATTGGAGCTCTAGGACTTGGCCGGTCTTATCGTCCTTCAGCTTAAAAACGCCGTTGTTCTTCATGGATTCGACCATCGCCTTGTGCTCAACCGCTGACATGACCTCCCAGCCGCGCTTGTTCGCCACATGTCCCGGATGTTCCGAGGCCGGGATCCACCACCATGCCACGGGCTGACGGGTCATCGTCGTCCAGGCGCCCTCATTCTTGATCGGCTCCTTGTGGATGCGGATTTCCTGAACTTGCAAGACTTTGTTGATCGGGATCACCCAGAAATCGATCAGATAGTTTTTCTTAGGATCGGTGGAATCGTGAAATTTCACGTCCGGAAAGAATCCGTAGCCATCGATGGTGCGGGTGAAATCGATATCATCAAAGCTAAGTTTCAGATGCTCGCCATTCAGCGGATCTTCAAAGGGAAATGTGGCGCCGTTGGCTTTGGATTTTGCTTCGATCAAATCCTTGACCACTTTCTCGGCGTCCGTGCCGGTGAACTCTTGCATGGCTTTTTCAGTTTCATCGACCGAACTGGCCGCGGCGAAGTCGCGCGCCTTTTGCAAATTCTCGACCGGGTTCTGCAAAAACGTCTTTTTCGCCGCCTCGCTGGAGAAGCAGTATTTTTTGCCGTCCTTGTCCGTCCAGGTGACCGAGCAATTGGTGGCGACATGCTGTCCTTCGGCGAGACCCTCGAGGCATTGGCCGCCGAACTCGGCCGGTGCAACGTCCGCGGCGCGACTCGGCTGCAGCGGTGCGCAGCACAAGACGGCAGCCATGAGACCTGCAATGGCGAAGCTGTTCAGTGAATTCATGCTGAAATCCTCAATGAGTGACCGCGTCGGTGTGTTTACCCGCGCAACAGCACGTAGACCGCGCCGGTGCCGCCGTCGATGGCCCGGGCCGACGCGAATGCAATGACATCGGTGTGGCGGCGCAGCCAGAGGTTGACTGCAGTCTTCAGAACCGGGCCGCGCGCGCCGGAGCGATAGCCCTTGCCGTGAATCACTCGCACGCAGCGATGGCCGGAATCGCGGCTGCGTACAATGAAGTCCGCCAGCGCGTCGCGCGCAGCAGTCTGCGTCAGTCCATGCAGATCCAGTTCGTCGTCGACCGGAATGAGGCCGCGCTTCAAGCGTCGCATCACTTGAATGCGCACGCCGCCGCGCTGAAACGATAGGGCGGCGGCGCCGGCGACGGCGTCGTCCAAAGAGGCGGCTTCGCCGCTGTCGGTGGTGGCGATCAAGGGCATGAGTTCGTTCAAATCATCGGCCACGGCGCGCCTCGGCCTGCCACGCTTGGCCGCCAGGCCGGGTTTCCCGCGCCCGCTGACGGGCGGCGCATGCACCAAGGGCTTGACGCCATGCATGGCGGCCCGGAACTCCGCCGCCGCCGCCGGATCGATGCCGAGTTCAGTTCTTTTCTTCGCCATGCGATACAGTATAGTCCGCACGGCGACACCCGCCAGCGCGGGGCAGGCTGCTAAATTTAGTGAAGATTCTCCTTTCCAACGACGACGGCTATCGTGCCGAAGGCCTGGCGGCGTTAGCCGCGGCGATCAAACCGCTCGGCGCCGTGACGACAGTGGCGCCGGATCGAAACCGCAGCGGCGCCAGCAACTCGCTGACCCTGGATGTTCCGGTCCGCGCGGTGAAATATGACACCGACGCATACTATGTGAATGGCACGCCCACCGATTGCGTGCATCTGGCGATTTCGGGACTGTTCGACTTCGAGTACGACATCGTCGTTTCAGGCGTCAACGACGGCGCCAACCTGGGCGATGACACCTTGTATTCGGGCACCGTGGCGGCAGCAGTGGAAGGCCGATTTCTCGGTTTACCGGCCATTGCCGTGTCCTTGGTGCTGACGCCCGACAGCCCACGCAATTTCGCCAGTGCCGCCAAGGTGGCGGCGCACTTGGTGCGGCGAATGGCCCAGGATGGCTTCCAAGGACAAGAGGAAGGGCCAGTCATTCTCAATGTCAACGTGCCGGACTTGCCGGAAGGCCAATTGAAGGGCCTTCAGGTAACGCGCTTGGGCAACCGCCATCGCAGCAAACCCATCGTCAAGGCCCGGGATCCACGGGGCCGCGACGTGTACTGGGTTGGCAATGCAGGCGCCGGCCAGGATGCGGGGCCGGGTACCGACTTTCATGCCGTGGCGGCCGGGTATGCATCGATTACTCCCTTGCAGATCGATTTGACCCGGCATGCGGCGCTTGCCGGCCTGAAGCGTTGGCTGGACCTTGAGTAGTTTCATGGAGGGCCCACGTCTCACCGGCATCGGCATGACATCGGCTCGAACCCGCGAACGCCTGGTGCAAAGACTGCAGGAGCAGGGCATCGGCGATCAGCGGGTCCTGGACCGGATCCGCACGGTACCGCGGCATTTGTTCATGGATGAAGCCCTCTCCACGCGCGCTTACGAAGACACGGCCTTGCCCATCGGCTTTGGTCAGACGATTTCGCAGCCCTATGTGGTGGCGCGGATGACCGAGGCACTGCTCGCCGCCGGTCCGATACGCAAGGTATTGGAGATAGGCACCGGCTGCGGCTATCAAACCGCCGTGCTGTCGCCGCTGGTCGAGGAGATGTACAGCATCGAACGCATCGCGCCGTTGCTGGCCAGGGCGCGCCGCACCTTGCGCGAACTGCGGATCCGCAACGTCAACTTCCGGCATGACGACGGCAACATCGGCTGGGCTGCCCGCGCACCCTACGACGGCATACTGCTGACGGCCGCGCCCCACGCGGTGCCGCCGGCGCTGTTCGAGCAACTCAGTATTGGGGGGCGGTTGATTGCTCCCGTCGGCCCTGAAGGGCGCCAAGAGTTATTCCTCTACACCAAGGGCGAAGCGCGCACGGAGCGAAAGTCGTTGGGCGCGGTGAGCTTCGTACCTCTGGTATCGGGGCTTCAACGCTAACCTCGCGGCGCGGGTGGTTCTGCGGCGTGGCCATATACGGTCTACTGCTCGGCGGCTGTGCAGACATTCCGTCGCAGGATGCGGGCTCCTACGTGGTCAAGCCGCAGGACACGCTTTACAGCATCGCCTGGCGCCACGGCCTGGACTACCAGGACATTGCGCGCTGGAATCACATCGGGCCGGATTACCGCATCGTCGTCGGGCAGACCTTACTGCTGCGCGGCGCACCCTTGGCACGCGCCGCGCCCAAGCCGGCGAACCCGGCGCCAACGCCACACAATCGGGCTGCCCCGCCATCCGCGCCGGTCTCTGCATTGAAGTGGGTCTGGCCGACCGATCGGACCTCAGCGCCCCAGCCGGTTCCCACCGGCGGCATTTTACTGTCGGGCCGCTTGGGTCAGGAGGTGCGCGCGGCGTGCGCGGGCAGAGTGGTCTATGTCGGGGATGGCATTCGCGGCTATGGCAATTTGATCATCGTGAAGCATGGCGAGGATCTGCTTTCCGCCTACGCACACAACCGTGACGTGCGGGTGCGCGAGGCCGAGGAAGTGGGTGTGGGCCAGGTCATTGGTCACATGGGCGAGGGATCGCCAGGAAAGCCGGTGCTGTACTTTGAAATTCGTCGCGGCGGTAAACCCGTCGACGTTTTGCCGTTCCTGCCATAGGCAAACTAAAATCTAGATAAGTTATTTATCTATTTGATATTTATGGATAATACTCACGATGATTTGCTGGTGGGAAAAGTACTGTAAGTGGTTGTTTTTGGGGCGGGCGAAACGCTCGCACTCCTTGAATAGCGCAGATGTTTATTTATCTAAATCAATGGATAAGGGGATTTATCTAAGCGCCATTTGCGAGTTAGGGCAGCAGCAGCGCGGCGACTTGGCGCTGTTCCATCACCAGCACGTTGAACGTGCGGCACGCGGCGCCGGTATCCATCACTTCAAAGCCGATGCCGGCGCGCAAAAACTGCGCGCCGAAAGCCGGCGGCGGAAAGCTTTGTCGGGCGCCTGTGCCCAGCAGCACCAACTCGGGCTTGAGCGCGAGGATGCGAGCGAGATCGACCTGTTCCAAGTCTTGCAAACCATGCACATTGGGTTCGGCGATGACGGCCGATGGGCTGACGATGACGGCACCCCGGTACACATCCTCGTTGACGCGCAGTTCGCCGCCGCCATAGCCGCGAATGACATTAATGGTTGAAGCTGAGTCTTGAGTGAAGCGCATACGCTTAAGATACTCAAAACGTTGGGAGCATGGGTGTCTAGTCTGTATTTTCGATTCGCGGCCCGAGCCGCTGCCGCCCACGCTTCGCCGCTGCTCGAGCGGCTGTTGGCGCGCGCCGATTCGCCTACAACGGTTACCGATTGGCGCGCGGATGCGCTGCAAAGTCAGGCCTCAGCGGTTGAGCCGTTCGCCGCGGCGCCGGTCGCCCTGTTTGCCGCGCACGGACCCAGCAGCGGCGCGTGGGTCTGCTTTGCCACCCCCGTGCACTACACGGCGGAAATGAGCAACGTGCGTTTGGCGCCAGACGGTATCCTGCGGCTCGGCGTAGCCGCCGCTGCAGCGCTGGCGCTCGATTTCAATCGGGTATGGCGCGATTCAGGCATCTGTATGCAGGTGGGGCGGTTTGCCGATTTGTTTTGCATTATTGATGCGCCGCTCAACGTGGCGACCTACGACCCTGAGGGAGTTCTCGATCGACACATTGAAGAGTTTTTGCCGCAAGGACCCGACGCGCCGCGTTTGCGCCGTCTCATGAGCGAGACCGAGATGTGGCTGTTCGAACATGCCGCGCTCGGTGCGCCTGCAGGCGCTGCGCCCGTGGCGAATGGCTTGTGGCTGTGGGGCGGCGGTGCCGTGCGCACTGTGGCGCCGCTGCACGACTTGAAATGCGCTGGGACGGACGCCGTGTTCAGTTACTTCGGGGGCGATGTCTCGCGCGGCGGCGTGGTGGCCGCGCCGTCGCCGGGCAGCGCTGAGTGGCTTGCCGCCGAGGCGCAATGGTTGCAGCCGGCGGTGAGCGGACTGAAATCAGGACGGCTCACACGCATTTTATTGTCGGCTGCCGATCGGTGCTTCACGGTCCGCAGCTCGAGCCTGCGGCGCTTTTGGCGCCGGCAGCGCCCGTGGAACGAGTACTTCGCATGAGCGCATTCGAGATCAAGCGCCGCGCCGTCACCGCGATGAGCGATTTCGCCACCCACTTGCATCCGGTACTGCGGCGAGTGTACGCGGGCCGCGGTATCGGCAGCGACGCGGACTTGGACCTATCCTTGGATCGTCTGCTGCCCATCGGCACGTTGGAGAACGTCGAAGCGGCGGCGCAATTGTTGTTGGCGCATCGCGATGCAGGACGCATCTTGATTGTCGGCGATTTTGACGCCGATGGCGCCA
This sequence comes from Gammaproteobacteria bacterium, assembly GCA_034667865.1. Lineage (GTDB taxonomy): Bacteria > Pseudomonadota > Gammaproteobacteria > Steroidobacterales > Steroidobacteraceae > Bog-1198. Next base: position 3,960 of record JAXDQN010000398.1, on the reverse strand, counting down.
CCAGCACCGCGCTGATGGTGCGGGGGCTGCGCGCGCTGCGATTTGCGCACGTGGATTTCCTGGTACCGGATCGATTCCGCTTTGGCTATGGATTGACGCCGGGCATCGTTGGGTTGGCGGAAAGCCGCCGACCGACGCTCATCGTCACCGTCGACAATGGCGTGTCGAGCGTCGAGGGAGTGGAGGCGGCTCTTGCGCTCGGCGTGCCGGTGCTGGTCACCGATCATCATTTGCCGGGTGCGACCTTGCCGCGCGCGCAAGTTATCGTCAATCCGAATCTCCCGGGAAGCCGATTCGCAAGCGCTTCGCTGGCGGGAGTCGGCGTGGCGTTCTACGTGATGGCGGCGCTCGCCAAACACTTGGGCGAAACGCAGTTCAAGGTGGCGGAGCTGTTGGATTTGGTGGCGCTCGGCACGGTGGCCGATGTGGTGCCGCTCGACCATAACAATCGGGTGTTGGTCGCGCAGGGCTTGAAGCGCATCCGCGCCGGACGCTGCGTGCCCGGGATCCTGGCATTGCTCGAGGCCGCAGGCCGGGATCATCGGCAGATCACCGCGGCTGATTTGGGCTTTGCGGTGGCGCCGCGCCTGAATGCGGCCGGGCGGCTCACTGACATGAGCGTGGGCATCAACTGCTTGCTCGCCGATGAACCGCTCGAGGCGGCGCGCCTCGCAGGCGCACTGTCGCAGCTGAATGACGAGCGGCGCGAAATCGAACAGCGCATGCAGGAAGAGGCGCTGGGGTTGGTTGCGGCCTTGAACATCAACGATGCGGGGGAGTCGCTGGGGCTGTGTTTATTCGATGAAGGCTGGCACCAAGGTGTCGTCGGCTTGGTGGCCGGCCGCATCAAGGATCGTGTGCATCGCCCCGTGATTGCCTTTGCGCGCGCGGAAGACGGGTCATTGCGCGGCTCCGCGCGCTCAGTCGTCAGCGTCAACATCCGCGACGCCTTGGACAGCATCGCCGTGCGCAATCCCGGCCTGATCGACAAATTCGGCGGTCATGCCATGGCGGCTGGCTTGAGCTTGCAGGAACACAAGCTGCCGCTATTCGAACGGGCCTTTGCCGCGGAAATCGCCGCGCGCGTCGATGTCGGCTCCTTGGGCGGGGTGATTTTTTCCGACGGTGCGCTGAGCGCCGAGGAGTTCAACATCGACACGGCACGCGCGTTGCGCAGCGCGGGGCCCTGGGGACAGGGATTCCCAGAGCCGGTATTCGACGGCGAATTCAAGGTGTTCGAGGCGCGGATAGTAGGTGGCAAGCATTTGAAGCTGCAGCTGCAGGCCGGCGCCGGCGCCTCGCTGGATGCAATCGCCTTTGGACATGTGGGGGGCGCCTCCGACGACGCCCGCCTGCGCGGCGGCGCTTCGGTGCGTCTGGCATTCCGGCTGGAGGTCAATGAATACCGCGGCAATGAGCGGGTGCAGCTGAATTGCCAACACCTGGAGGTCTGCGAGCCTGCCGGGCGATCTTCACCGATGTGCTAGGATTCACGGCATGGAAATCAATCAAATCAAGCGGTTCATCAAAGATCTCGAGGAGCGTACCGATTCCTTGAGGAGGTATCTTTGATTACGACAACAAGAACGAGCGCCTTCAAGAAGTAACCCGCGAACTCGAGCAGCCGGGGATTTGGGACAAGCCGGAGCGGGCGCAGGAACTCGGCAAAGAGCGCGCCAAGCTCGACAGCACTGTCGGCAGCCTGGATCGGCTCAAGCGCGGCTTGACTGACGCGGGCGAGCTGTTGGAGCTCGCCGCCGAAGAAAACGACACGCGGGCGGCCGATCAAATCGAGGCTGACGCCACGAAGTTATCGCATGAGGTCGAAACTCTCGAATTTCAGCGCATGTTTCCGGGCAAGATGGACTCGCACAATGCGTTCCTGGATATTCAGGCCGGCGCCGGCGGCACCGAGGCGCAAGATTGGGCTGCGATGCTGCTGCGCATGTACTTGAAGTGGGCCGACTCGCATGGCATCAAGACGGAAATCATCGACCAGAGCGCCGGCGAAGTGGCCGGCATCAAGGGTGCGACCATCGAAATGATCGGCGACTATGCATATGGCTGGCTGCGCACCGAAACCGGCGTGCATCGCTTGGTGCGCAAATCGCCGTTCGATTCGGGCAATCGGCGCCATACCTCGTTCGCCTCGGTGTTCGTCTCTCCGGAGGTCGATGATGACATCGACATTGAAATCAATCCGGCGGATCTGCGCACCGATGTGTACCGCTCCAGCGGCGCCGGCGGTCAGCATGTCAACAAGACCGAATCCGCCGTGCGCATCACGCACATGCCGAGCGGCATCGTGGTGGCCTGCCAGGGCGAACGCAGCCAGCATAAGAATCGCTCCACGGCGATGAAAATGCTCAAGGCCAAGCTGTATGAATTGGAGTTCAACAAGCGCAATGCCGCGGCGAAGGTGCTGGAAGATGCCAAGTCGGATGTCAGCTGGGGCAACCAAATCCGCAGCTACGTCCTGGATCAATCGCGCATCAAGGACCTGCGCACCGGGGTCGAAATCGGCAATACCACGGCCGTGCTGGATGGCGGCTTGGACGAATTCATGCAGGCAAGCTTAAAACAGGGGTTGTGAACCAGCGATTATGAGCGACGATGAAAATCACCTGATTGCGGAGCGGCGCGCGAAGCTGGCTAAGTTGCGGGAGCGCGGTGTGGCGTTCCCCAATGACTTTCGCCGCGATGCGCTGGCTGCCGACTTGTTGACGGCCTATGGCGAGAAAAGCGCCGAGGCCTTGGAGGCGGCTGCCGTTCGCGTCAGCGTCGCGGGCCGGATGCGCGCCAAAAGGGTCATGGGGAAGGCGAGTTTCGCGAAGCTCGAAGATTCGAGCGGCGCCATCCAAATATTTCTGCAGCATGCCACGCTCGGCGACAGCTACGAAGATTTCAAGAGCTGGGATGTCGGCGATGTGGTGGGCGCGGTGGGGAATCTGTTCCGCACCAAGACGGGCGAATTATCGGTGCGGGTTGAACGCTTGGTGCTGCTGACCAAGTCGCTGCGGCCGTTGCCGGACAAATGGCATGGCATTGCCGATACCGAGATGCGTTATCGACGCCGCTACGTCGATCTGATCATGAACGAAGAGAGCCGGCGGGTATTTGCGACCCGCACCGCCATCGTGCGCTACCTGCGCGCATTCCTCGATTCGCGCGGCTTTCTGGAAGTCGAGACGCCGATGTTGCACCCGATTCCGGGCGGGGCGGCAGCCCGGCCGTTCAAGACGCATCACAATGCCTTGGACGCCGAGATGTTTCTGCGCATTGCGCCTGAACTGTATCTGAAGCGCCTCACCGTCGGCGGCTTCGAACGGGTGTACGAGATCAACCGCAACTTCCGCAATGAGGGCGTCTCGACCCAGCACAATCCCGAATTCACCATGCTGGAGCTGTACCAGGCCTACGCCGACTACGCCGACTTGATGGAACTGATCGAAACCCTGTTCCAGGGGTTGGCGGACACGCTGATCGGATCGCGCAAGCTCAACTACCAGGGCACGGAAATCGATCTGTCCAAGCCGTTTGCGCGCATGAGCATCGAGGACATCATTCTCGCCAACAATCCGGATCTGGATCCGATGTCGTTGCGCGACGCTACCTACCTGCGGCGGGTCTGCGATCAAATGAAGATCGCCTACAAACCGGGCGATGGTCCCGGCAAGCTGCAAATCGAAATATTCGAAAAGACCGGCGAGCACACGCTGATTCAGCCGACCTTTGCGTTTGCCTATCCTGCCGAAGTCTCGCCGCTATCGCGCCGCAACGATCAGGACCCGTTCCTCACCGATCGCTGGGAGTTCTTCGTCGGCGGCCGCGAATTGGCCAATGGATTTTCCGAACTCAACGATGCCGAGGACCAGGCACAACGCTTCAAGGATCAGGTCACGCGCAAGGATGCAGGCGACGAAGAGGCGATGTACTACGACGCCGATTATGTGCGCGCGT
>JAXDQN010000397.1:0-7859 GCA_034667865.1 Gammaproteobacteria bacterium | reverse complement strand
GCTTCGTGCATGGCGCCGCGGCGGCTTGCGTGACGGTGACGCGCTCGGTGATTCGCGACCTGTATTCGGGCCGCGACATGGCGCGCGTCATGTCCCTGACCTTCGTGGTGTTCTTGATGGTCCCCATGATTGCGCCCAGTCTCGGTCAGGCCATCCTGCTGGCGGCTCCCTGGCGAATTATCTTCGTGATGTTCGCAGCATTCGCGGCCATCGTGGCTATCTGGGGATACCTGCGCCTGCCTGAGACGCTGCACCCTGAGTACCGACTGGCCTTGAATCCCAAGTCCGTCATCGCGGCAGGCAAACGGGTGCTCGGCAATCGCATCTCATCGTTCTATACCCTGGCAATGACGGTGATGTTCGGCACCATCATGGCTTACGTCGCCATGGTGCAGCAGATTTTCGCCGACGTGTTTCGCCGCCCGGCTCTCATGCCCAGCATGTTCGCGCTATGCGCGATCTTCATGGGCGCGGCGGCGTTCCTGAACTCGCGCATCGTGCAAAAATTGGGGATGCGGCTTATTTCTCACACGGCGCTATTGGCGTTCATCGCAGTGACGGGCCTGCATACGGTAATCGCGGTCATGGGTCTGGAGCGCATGTGGACCTTTGTGGTGTTCCAGGCAGCGACCATGGCGTGCTTCAGCTTATCCGTGTCGAACTTTGGCGCCATGGCCATGGAGCCCTTGGGCTCGGTCGCCGGCATCGCGGCATCGCTGCAGGGCTTCATGTCCACCTTCGCCGGTGCATTGCTGGGAGCCTTCATCGGACGGCTGTACAACGGCACCACCGTGCCGCTGGCCGCGGGCGCGGTGATGTGCGGATTGGTGAGTTTGGGCTTCGTATTGCTTGCCGAGCATGGGCACCTATTCAAGGCGCGGCATTCCGGCGGAGCGGCGGGGATCCCCACGACCGCGCAGGTTGAAGGTGCGAAGTGAGAACCGTCGTCGCCAGCCGCTATGTCACGCCCTTGCGCGAAGGCGGCTCGCTGCCCGCCATCGTCGAGGCGGATGACGATGGCTTGTACGTGCTCAAGTTTCGCGGCGCGGGGCAAGGGCCAAAGGCGCTGATCGCGGAATTGGTGGCGGGCGAAATCGGCAGGCTGGCCGGACTGCCCATCCCTGAGATCGTATTCATGAATCTGCCGCCGGATCTGGCGCGCACCGAGCCCGATGCGGAAATTCAAAGCCTGATCAGCGCGAGCGCGGGTTTGAATTTGGCGCTCGACTATTTACCGGGATCCATCACCTACGATCCATTGGTGTTTACGGTCGATGCGCCATTGGCGTCGGACATCGTGTGGTTCGATGCCTTCGTCTGCAACGTCGATCGAACCGCACGCAACGTCAACATGCTGCTGTGGCATCGCAAGCCGTGGCTCATCGATCATGGTGCGGCACTGTACTTTCACCACGCCTGGGCGCGCGGCGACGATCCGTCCACCAATCCTTTCTCCATGATCAAGGATCACGTATTGTTGAAGTTGGCCAGCCAACTAGAACAAACGGATGCGCGCATGCGGCAGCAGCTCACGATGGATAAGATCGCCGGCGTCATCGATTTGATTCCAGAGTCCTGGTTGCCTGAGGATCCGGCTTTCGAAAAATTGCAGCAACGAACCGCTTACGTCGAGTTCTTCGCCAAACGCTTGAACCGCTCCCGAATTTTCCTCGACGAGGCCCTGCGTGCCCGAGCTTAGAACCTACGACTATTCGGTGGTGCGGATCGTGCCGCGGGTGGAGCGGGGCGAATTCGTCAACGCCGGCATCGTGTTGTCCTGCGATATCGAAAAAATACTGCGCGCGGCGATTGAACTGGACCGCGCGGCGCTGCTGGCCATCGACGCGAATGTGGATATGGAACTGGTGATCAAGACGTTGGCGAGCATCCCGGTGATCTGCGCGGGTGGCGAGGGGGCAGGCCAGATCGGCAAGTTATCGGCGCGGGAACGATTTCACTGGTTGGTATCGCCGAAGAGCACCATCGTGCAAATGTCGCCGGTGCATACCGGCCAATGCGGCGATGTGAGCGCGGCGCTCGAGCATTTGATGAATTCGATGGTAAGACGCGCTTAGTGAGCGTTGAAAAATTTATTCAGCTCGCCACCTGAAGCTGCGTCTGTGAATCCGTTGAAGCGGCCCTCTTCCACAATCAGTTTGGCGGCGCGCATGAAGCCGCCCCAGGCCGAGCGCGCCAGCGCCCCGCCTACACTGATGCGCCGCACTCCGAGGTTCGCGAATTGTGTCAGCGTGAGATCAGCGCCGAAACCAATCAAAAGATTCACCGGCTTCGGGGCCACCGCGGTGACCACCGCGCTGATGTGTTCCGGCGTTTTAATGCCGGGCGCATACAGGCAGTCGGCGCCGGCATTGGCGTAGGCCTTGAGGCGTGCGATCGTGACGTCGATGTCGGGCTGTCCGACCAGAAAGCATTCGGCGCGACCGATGAGCATGGTGTCGCTGCCGGCCTTGTCGATGGCTTTGCGGGCCGCACGCATCCTTTCCACGGCAGTATCCAGGTCGAACAACGGCGTCGCGGGATTTCCGGTGGAGTCTTCGATCGACAGTCCGGCCACGCCGGATTGGACTGCGAGGCGCACGCTGTCGGCGAGCGCGCCGGTATCGGTGCCGAAGCCATTCTCGAAGTCAGCATTGATCGGCAGGTCGGTAGCCTCGACCATATCGGTGAGATGATCGAGCACACGATCGCGCGACATCCGCCCATCGGCGTGCCCATGCGACCAGGCAAAACCGGAACTGGTGGTGGCCAAGGCCTTGAAGCCAAGGCCCTGCAGATAGCGAGCGGAGCCTACGTCCCAGGGATTGGGTATGACGAAGCAACCGGATTCGTGCAGTCGATGAAAGGCCTTTCTTTTGTCGGCAATGCTTGGGCGAGTGTGCGGCATGAAGTGCTCTATTGGTGTCTGGGAAACTCCCCGGATTCAGCAGTATCGGCCTGCGGCGACTGCCTGACAACGTATACTGCGTCCATGAAAAAAATCTTCTCGAGCCTTGCTGTCGCATCCATTCTCGCCGCGCCGGTGCTGGCCCAGTCCGTCAGCGGTTTGGTGGATCCGCAGGTGCAGGGTTTGGTTCAGACCTACAAAGGCCTGCATGCTCATCCGGAGTTATCGCATCACGAAGAGCACACCGCGGCTCTGCTGGCGGGAGAACTGCGCAAGGCGGGATACACCGTGACCGAGCGCGTCGGCAAGTACCCGGATGGCACGCAAGCGTATGGGCTGGTGGCGATTCTGCAGAATGGCACGGGCCCGAGGCTGTTGATCCGCGCCGACATGGATGCGCTGCCCATCATCGAGGAAACAGGCTTGGCCTATGCCAGCACGGTGAAGTCCAAGAACCCGGCGGGACAAGAAGTCGGCGTCATGCACGCCTGCGGACACGATATCCACGTCACCACCCTGATTGGTGTGGCGCGCGTATTGGCGGCAACCAAATCGCAGTGGCATGGCACGGTGATGCTGGTCGGACAGCCGTCGGAGGAGACCATCGATGGGGCCAAGGCGATGCTGGCCGATCGCCTGTATGAGCGCTTCGGCAAGCCGGATCTGGCGATTGCGTTGCACGACACCAACAGCCGCGCGGCCGGCACCGTGGCGCTGACCAGCGGTGCCGCGATGGCGGCCTCCACGTCGGTGGACGTACTGATCCGCGGCATCGGTGGTCACGGCTCTCAACCACAGGTGACCAAGGATCCCATCGTGATGGCGGGGCAGTTCATCGTGCAGTTGCAGACCATCGTCAGCCGCCAGGAAAATCCGCGCGATCCGACGGTCGTCACCGTAGGCGACATTCACGGCGGCACCAAGCGCAACATCATTCCCAATGAAGTGAAGCTGGAGCTCACGACGCGCGCCTTCAGCGCGCAAGCGCGGCAAGTCGTCATTGATGGCATCAAGCGCACGGCCCAAGGCGTGGGCGTGGCGGCCGGCATGCCGGACGACCTGATGCCTGTCGTTAGCGTGCTCGACGCCGAGTCGACGCCGGTGCTGTACAACGATCCGGCGGTGGCGGCGCGGGTCAAGACGGCCCTGGTCGGCGCGTTGGGCGCGCAGAATGTGTTCGACGAAGATCCCATCATGGCCAGCGAGGACTTCGGCGTGCTAGGCCTCGAGAATCATCAAATTCCGACAGTGTTGTTCTGGCTGGGCGCGATGGATCCCGACAAATTTGCCATGGCCGCGAAGGCGGGCAAGCCGCTGCCGGGTCCGCACACTGCTAAGTTTCAACCCGTGCCGGAAGCCACGCTGCGCACCGGCGTCACCGCCATGTCGTCAGCGGCGATCGCGTTGCTGCAGTAACCTAGTGCAGCAGCGGCGGCAGCAGGTGCAGCATGCCTATCACCGATAGCGCCCACACGAGGGTGCGCAGGTAGGGGATGCCGAGTAGATAGATCGGCAGGTACGCGACGCGGCCCCAGAAATACAGCTCGGCGCCGAGTTCGGTGTGATGCGTGTTTTTTCCCGCGATCACCACCGCCAACACCAGCGCGGCGAAGAACGGGAAGGTCTCGAGGAAGTTCCAGCTGGCACGCGCCGCGCGCGCGGCGACTCCGGTGAGCGGCTTCGGTTCGCCATCGCGGGCGCTGGCGTTCCATTTGAGGCCGCGCTGCTGTGTGACCAGCGTGGCGGCCACCATCACGTACACCAATCCCAGCACCACGCTCCATCCCAGCATTTTGAGTTCGATTAGCATTTGTTCTCCCTTTCGATCGCCCGGTAGCCAATGTCCAAACGGTATTGCACCAGATTCCAGTGAATGGCATGCACCAGCCCGTAGGCTTGCGACTGCGCGGCGCTTACCGTTTCGCCCAGGCCCACTGCGCAGAGCACTCGTCCACCCGAGGTGACGGTGTGCCCGGCCTCGAGACGGGTGCCGGCGTGGAATACTTTGCCGGGCAGCGTCGCGGCCGCTTCCAGTCCCGAAATGGCATCGCCTTTGCGATAGGTCTCTGGGTAGCCGCCGGCCGCCATCACCACGCCGAGCGCCGCGCGCGGATCCCAGCGAACGCTGTGTCGGTCCAGGGCATCGTCTAAGGCCGCCTCGCATAAATCGACCAGATCGCTTTGCAGGCGCATCAGGATCGGCTGTGTTTCGGGATCGCCGAGGCGGCAGTTGAATTCGATTACATTGGGAGTGCCATCCGGCGCGATCATCAGACCGGCATACAGAAACCCGGTATACGGATTGCCGTCCTCGCGCAGCCCTCTCAAGGTGGGTTCAATGACCTCGCGCATGATGCGCTGATGCACAGCCGCGCTCACAATGGGCGCAGGTGAATAGGCGCCCATGCCGCCGGTGTTGGGACCCAAGTCACCGTCGTCGCGGCGCTTGTGGTCCTGCGAAGTCGCCAGAGCAATCACTTGTTGATCGCGCGCCACGACGATGAAGCTTGCCTCCTCGCCGCTCAAGAATTCCTCGACGACGATGGTGTTGCCGGCGGCGCCGAAGCTGCCGTTGAGCATGCCCCGCGCCGTGTCGATGGCCGACTGATGCGTGTCGCAGATCACCACACCCTTGCCCGCTGCGAGACCGTCGGCCTTTATCACCACAGGCAGACGTTGGGCCCGCAGGTACTCGGGATCGAAATTCGCCGCCGTGAAAGTCGCATAGCTGGCGCTCGGAATACGAAAGCGTTTCAAGAATTCTTTGGTAAAGGCTTTGGAGCCTTCCAACCGCGCCGCTGCGCGCGAGGGTCCAAAGCAGCGACGCTTCGCTAAGTTGAAGGCATCGACGATGCCGGCCACCAAGGGACCTTCGGGTCCGATGATAGTCAGATCGATTTGTTCGGCGGTCGCAAAACGCAAAAGAGCGTCGATATCATCCGCGGCGATGTCGATGTTCTTGAGCTTGGGCTCGAGTGCCGTGCCGGCATTACCGGGTGCGACGAACACTTGGGTTACGCGCGGCGATTGAGCGCACTTCCACCCCAGGGCGTGCTCGCGGCCGCCACCCCCGACAATCAATACCTTGATGGCAATCTCCCTTAGTGGCGGAAATGGCGCATGCCGGTGAAAACCATGGCGATGCCATGCTCATCGGCTGCCGCAATGACTTCGGCATCGCGCCGCGAACCACCGGGCTGAATGATGGAAGTGATGCCGAACGCAGCCAGCGCATCCAAGCCATCGCGAAACGGGAAGAAGGCATCCGAGGCGATGGCTGCCGCCTGCAGCGTCAAACCTTCGTCTTGCGCTTTCATGGCCGCGATCTTGCTGCTGATGACACGGCTCATCTGACCGGCGCCAATGCCTAAGGTGGCCTTATCCTTCACGGCGACGATGGCATTGGATTTCACATATTTTGCCACCCGCCACGCGAAGATCAGGTCGTCCAGTTCGGCCAAGGTGGGCGGGCGCTTGGTGACGGTGCGCAATTCCTGCGCTCGGATGGCGCCGCTGTCGCGGGTCTGGACCAGCAAGCCGCCGGAGACGCTGCGGTACTCGAGCAACTGAGTCACCGGCCGCGATAAATCGCCGACGATGAGCACGCGAACATTTTCGCGCGGAGCGAGCGCAGCCTTCGCTTCATCGCTGATGGAGGGCGTGAGAATCACCTCGACGAATTGCTGCTCGACGATGGCGTGCGCGGTGGCCGCGTCCAGTTCGCGATTCACGGCGATGATGCCGCCGTACGCCGAAGTCGGATCGGTGCGGTAGGCACGCGCGTAGGCGTCCGCAATCGTGCCCGCGCGCGCGACTCCGCACGGATTGGCATGCTTGACGATGACGCAAGCCGGCGAGTCGAATTGCCGTACGCACTCGAGGGCAGCGTCGGCGTCGGCGATGTTATTGAAAGACAACTCGCGCCCCTGAATCTGCCGCGCCGAGGTGACCGATGCGCCGATGGCGCGCGAATCGGTATAAAAGGCGGCCTGCTGATGCGGATTCTCACCGTAGCGCAGGTCCATGTGCTTGCGAAACGACAGGTTCAAATCGTCGGCAAAGGTGGGGGCCGCACCGCCGATCGCGCCGGTGAAGTAGGCCGATACCATGGCATCGTATTGCGCGGTGTGCGCGAACGCCTTCGCGGCGAGCTTCTGGCGCATCGCCACATTGGTGCCGCCCTGATTAGCCGCCAATTCATCCAGCAATTCGCGATAGTCACCGGGGTCCACCACCACGGTCACCGAAGCGTGATTCTTGGCGGCGGCGCGCACCATCGCCGGCCCGCCGATGTCGATGTTCTCGACCGCGTCCTCATAGGTGCAATCCGGCCGGCTGACCGTGGCTGCAAAGGGATAGAGATTGACCGCGAGCAGGTCGATGGGTTCGATCTCGTGCGTGGTCATGATGCTTTCGTCGACCCCGCGGCGGCCCAGCAGTCCGCCGTGAATTTTCGGGTGCAGGGTCTTGAGGCGACCGCCCATGATTTCAGGAAAGCCGGTGTGTTCGGCGACCTCTTTGACCGAGATGCCATGGCTGGTCAATAGCTTGGCGGTGCCGCCGGTCGACAAGAGTTCGATGCCGCGTTCCTTCAGCTCGCGCGCGAACTCGACGATTCCGGCCTTATCCGAGACACTGAGTAGCGCGCGACGTACGGGCGTGAGCACTAAGGGGCTACTCGTTGATGCCGAACTCTTTCAGCTTCTTGCGCAAGGTGCCGCGATTGATGCCGAGAATGGTCGCGGCGCGGCTCTGGTTGCCTTGCACGTGGCCCATCACGACCTTGAACAGCGGTTCTTCGACTTCGCGCATGACCAAATCGTACAGGTGTGCGGGCTTGTGGCCATTGAGCGTTTCGAAATAGCACTCGAGCGCTTCTTCCGCCTGTGAACGAAGCGGGACGCCCTTACCGTTGACCTTCAAATCGCGGCCATTGAAAGCCGGCGCAATCTCA
>JAXDQN010000396.1:0-2677 GCA_034667865.1 Gammaproteobacteria bacterium | reverse complement strand
CCTTTAAAAACGTCCGCTGCGACTCCATCGGCGCCCACGGATGGAACGTCTGCTCCAGCGATGTCTGCCACACAGCCGTCACCACGGCCAACGACAACACCATCACCGCATGGACTCCCCAGGTGGTCAGCGGCAACACCCTCACGGGAGGAAAACGCCGTCCCAAGTAGATGATCAGCGGTGTAGCGGCCGCCCACGGCACCCAGGACATGCTGAGCGTGAATAGCAGTGTGAACCAGGAGTGCTCATGTCCCAGGGCATGCATGGAGAAGATGGTCTGCACCGCCTCCATGAAGCCCAACGTGCCCCACACGGCGCAGATCGCCAGCCACTGCCGCGCCCGCGTATTTTTTATTCCCGACATGTGCTAAATCCTACCCCAGCACCCTGTTCCGATTCCGGCTATGCAGCCAAATGCCTGATTTCTGCAGTAAGCGGTCTGGTCGTGCTGCCGATCGCCAGAGGATACTCGCGCCATGACAGCATCCAATCTGTGGACATTGGCCGGAACGGCGCTACTCGGAGCACTCTGCGCCTCCCAGGCCTCGAGTGAACCCGAACCCGCCAATCCGGCGCCGGCCATGCACGGCCCGACTTACACCAGCGACGGCAAGCTGGAGATGCCCGCGAATTACCGAGAATGGGTTTACTTAAGCACGGGCTTCGACATGAGCTACAGCCCGCGCATGCAAGCAGGCCACCATATGTTCGATAATGTCTTCGTCGAACCTGGCGCCTACCAAGCCTTCAAGAAGACCGGCACCTGGCCCGACAAGACCATGTTCGCTCTGGAAGCCCGCGGCGCCATCGATAAAGGCTCCATCAACAAGGGCGGCAACTACCAAAGCAGCGAACTCATGGGTGTCGAGGTACACCTCAAAGACACCAGCCGCTTTCCCGGCGGATGGGCCTTTTTCGCCTTCGACGATGCCAAGCCCGCCACCATGATCCCCACCGCAGCCAGCTGCTATTCTTGTCACGCCGAGCACGCCGCAGTCGATACCACCTTCGTGCAGTTCTATCCCACCTTGCTGCCCATCGCCGAGGCGAAGGGCACGCTCGCCGCCGGCTACAAGCACGATCTGACTGCCGCGAAATAGCGTCCCTACTGGTCGTCGTCGAGACCGGGCTGCTTTTCCTTGTTGGCGAGACCGAACGAGTACACCAAGCCGGCATAAAACACCCGGCCGAGGACTTGGCGCTCATACTCCTCGCTGAAGGTGGGCGAGGAGAAAAATCGGTGGATGCGCTGGCCGTTGAATAAATCGTAAACCGTCGCTGTCGCTTTCAAGGCTTTGGTCAGTTGGTACTTGTAGCCTACGTTCACGATGTTAATGGCCCCGATGTATCCCTGCGGCGTCAGCCGCTTATCCGTCCGGGTCAGCGTGAACTGCACAATGTTTGCTTCAGAGGGTCGAAAATCCACCCTGGCCTTCGCATTCAGTCCCGCGGTTGACTGCAATCCGGAAATCCCCAGAGCCGAGGCATCAATTTGCCTGTAGAACAAATTCCCACTGATGCTGAAGCTAAGCTGCGGCAGGAGCCGGCCGTTGGCGTTGAATTCCATTCCCGCCGATTTGTCCTGCGGCAAATTGGCCGGCGTCGTGAGAGTTACGCCGTTGGCGAGATATTGCGTCACCTCGGTGAAGCTGTCGCGATTCAGCCGGTAGTACCCGGTCACACCGTAGATCTCTGCGGCATGTTGATACGCATATCCGGTCTCATACGATTGACTGTATTGCGGCTTCAAATCGAAATTGCCGCCATTCAAGTTAGGCGTGTACTCATGATCCACGTAAGGGTTTAGGGACGAAGGTTCAGGCCGCACGACCCGGCGGCTCGCGCCGAACGACACCGTCGATCGATCGCCCAGCGGACGCGACACGTGCAGATCGGGATAAATCTGGAAGTAGCTTTTGCTTGACGAGACCTCGGTGGTTAGCTGCCGCGCTTCATAATCGGTCAGTTCCCCCCGCAAGCCGCCAAGCCAAGTCCAGTCACCAAGGTTGGTTTGATAGCTGCCGTAGACTGCGTGAATTCTCTGCTGAAAGCTAAATTGATTGGTCACGCTCGGATCGATTGTTTGCGCCCCGCTAAGCGGATCGACATTGTTGCCTATATTGCTGTAGCCATAGCCGTCCAGCTCGAACGCGTAGCCGAGCTTTAGCGTACCGCTCTGCGCAATCGGCCGCGCATAGTCCATATCAAAATCCGTTATCTGAGAATTTTCCAGAAACTCGGCATTATTGGCGGACCGCGGCAACGGTGGAGCGAACGAGTCATTCATATAGTCGTAGAGCTCGTCTTGGTGCGACGTCGAGCGATGCAGCGACAGATCAAGAGTCTCCCCCGGAATGCCCAGCTTCTGCGCCAAGCCGACGCGTTCATCGAAATCGATCTCCGGATCATGGCCGGAACTGAAACGCCGCGTGGAACTGGCGACTCCTCCATCCGCGGTAGTGCTGTCGTCCAGCTGCGTGTAGGTACGCAAGCCGCCTCGATTCGCCCAACTCGCCGATCCGCTGATGGACTGAGTCTCGCTGAGCGCGTATTCGGCCGAAGTTCTGACCCAGGGCACTTCGCGGCGAATCCGTTCGCTGATGAAGTTGTTGCTCGTCAGCGCCGGCGCCCCCGCGGAGTCCAGCGCCACGACGGTCGATGCAACCCGCCGCTCTTT
>JAXDQN010000395.1:0-11972 GCA_034667865.1 Gammaproteobacteria bacterium | reverse complement strand
TTTCTTCTTCGAACCCAAGGGCTATGACGACGTCAACCACGCCACGCATGAGCACAAAGAAGACATCAAGGTCGGCTACAACCTGCGCCGCAAAGTGATTCTGCACGTTGTGTGGGCAGCGGTGCCTCTGGTTCTATGGGCCGATCCGACCTTCTTCGGTTTCTTCACGGCCCCGCACGGGGCGATGGAATTCGTGCGTCACGTCGGTGAACTTTGGCTGTTCGTCGGTGCCGGCGCATTGATCTTCCGTACCGTTCAGCTGTTTTTCTTGAAGGACGTGCAGACCGGACTGGTCTGGATGACCAAAATCCTGACCGATCCGTTCAACGACGCCAAAATCTACTGCAAGGCGCCGCTTTACTTGCTGCGCGGCGAGCTGATCGATCCGATGGGCGAGGTGGCCGGCCACGACTCGGAGGGACGGCCCGCGGGTGGCCGCCCCGCGGGTGGCCGCCCCGCGTAGGTACCGCGGGCAGGCTGCCCCTTGGCCTGCCACTTTGCCCGGAGTATTTCCTTGAGCACGCGACGTCGTATGGATTTGTTGGTCAGCAGCAAGTGGCCGCCGCGCGGATCGGACCACCACCAACCGTCGCGCTGCATCTGCTGTGCGGCAGCCAGCAGCGCATCGGCGACGGCCGCGTAGTCGGCGTCCGAATAATTGAGACTGAAAATCAACCGTCCGGTGCCGACCCAGCTCAAGGCCAGGCCCGCGGCGCGCAGATAGTATTGAAACATCCAGTTATAACGCGACGCGCCTTCGTAGTAGATGGTCCAGATGCTGGACAGATTCGCCACGCGTACCGGCAGTGCCGCGCTCTTCAACCGCTCATTCAAGGCCGCCGCGCGCGTGTTCCACGTGGCATCGAGATCGCGATACAGCGAGCGCAGGGGTTCACCATCCAGCCGCTGCAAGAATTCGTACATCGCGCCCATCACATAGGGATGCGAGTTGAAGGTGCCGCGCGCAAAGCACACGTCGGCAGGCCGGTCTTCGCGAAACCGCCGCATGAAATGGTGAGTGCCGCACAGCACGCCCACCGGCAGCCCACCGGCCACGGTCTTGCCATAGGTCACCATATCGGCGCGCACGCCGAAGTACTCCTGGGCGCCGCCGGCGGCCAAGCGGAAGCCGACAAAGACTTCATCGAAAATCAGCGCAATGCCGCGCTGCGTGCACACCTCGCGCAGTTGCTTCAGCCACGCGGCATAGGCGTCGCGGTCGAAGTGCGCGCGCCTGCCGCTGTCCAGCAGGGTGGAGTCGCCGGGCGCCGCGGCATTGGGATGCAACGCCTGCAGCGGATTGACCAGCACGCAGGCGATGTCGCGCCGCGTGCGCAGTACTTTGAGCGCCGCAGCGTCCATGTCGTTCAGCGTGTAGGTTTCATGGGCGGGCTGCGGATTGCCTACGCCGGGCTGCACATCGCCCCACCAGCCGTGATAGGCGCCGCAGAAGCGCACCAAGTGACTGCGGCCGGTGTGATAGCGCGCCAGCCGCACCGCCTGCATGACGGCTTCGGTGCCGGACATGTGGAAGGAGATTTCGTCCAGGCCGGAAATCTCGAGCAGGCGCTTGACGTTGTAGGCGACGACGGGATGATACGCGCCCAGCACCGGCCCCAAGTCGCGTACCCGTTCGCTGCCGCGCTCGATGCACTCTTTGTACAGGTCGTAGCCAAAGACGTTCACGCCGTAGGAGCCGGTCAGGTCGTAGAGTTGATTGCCATCGAGGTCGGTGACCGACACGCCGGCAGAGGATTGCAGGAAGGACCCCGCTTTGAAGTGCTGGCGGACCAGGCGGCTGAACTGGAACGGCACACGATAGCGGGAGGTAAAGTCGAGATCCGACACCGCGGGCACGATCTGCGCCGTTTGCGCCGCAGTTTTCTTGAAGCGATCCGCATACAGCGCGGACAGTTGCATGAAGCCTGCGCGGCGCGCGGCGGCGATGTTTTCGGGCGCGGCATCGGCGCTGAAGAATTGGGTCTCATCGTATTCGTAGAAAGGCACCCATGCAGCGAAGCGTCGCGCCATCTTCGAGTGGCCCGTCAGAGAAGGGTGCTTGGCGCGCGACAGCTGCAAGCGCACACGCGCTTTGTTGGCCAGCAGTACCAGGGCGATGCCCACCAATATGTAAACAATTACGGTATTAATGGTTGATTTCCCAAAGTTATTTGCATGGGAACTGTATTGCAGACGAATGACACTACGATGACCAAGGGCGGCTGGCTTGCCCGTTTGCTGCAGCAGGAAGACCTCAATTTTTTGCTCACCAATCGCATTCCCCGACGCCTGCTGACGCGCTTCATGGGCTGGTGGAGCCGCATCGAGCAGCCGTGGCTGTGCCGCGGCAGCATCGCCGTTTGGCGGCTGTTCTCGGACCTCGATCTGAGCGAGGCCAAAACCACCCGCTTCAGGAGCCTGCATGAGTGCTTCACGCGCGAATTGAAGGCGGGAGCGCGGCCCATCGATCCGCGACCAGGTCTCATGGTCAGCCCTTGCGACGGCATCGTTGGAGCTTGCGGCCGCGTCAGTGACGGCGCGGTGCTTCAGGCCAAAGGCTTTCCCTATTCGCTGCTGGACCTATTGGCCGATGCGGAGTTGGTGCGCTACTACGAGGGGTGCCAATACCTCACCATTCGGCTGACATCGTCCATGTATCACCGCTTCCATGCTCCCGAGGACTGCCGGGTCGAGCAGGTGACCTACATTTCGGGAGATACCTGGAATGTGAACCCCATCGCGCTGCGGCGGGTCGAGGCGCTGTTTTGCAAGAACGAACGGGCCGTCTTGCGCTGCCGATTGGCGTCTGGGAGCTTGCTGACCCTGGTGCCGGTGGCGGCCATTTTGGTCGCCAGTATCCGCCTGCGGTTCCTCGATGTGCTGCTGCATATGGGGTACCGGGGGCCGAACCAGATTGCCTGCGACGCTGCGGTTCGTCGCGGGGAAGAAATGGGCTGGTTCGAGCACGGCTCGACTATCATAGTGTTCACGCCGCCCGGAATTTCATTGGCAGAAGGGGTCAAGGAGGGGGCGCGCCTGAGGATGGGGCAGGCTTTGCTGCAAAGCGAATAAACCGCAACTTTACCCGGCCAGCGGTGTTTTGTTACTAAACGAACACACACTCCAGTGCAAACGCAATCAACGGCCGAGTTCACGAGGTTCATGCGCGCCTATCAGGACATGGTTTTTTCGACCGCCTTCAGGCTGGCCGGCAGCGATGCGCAGGCTGAAGACATCGCCCAGGAGGTGTTCATCCGCGCCTATGAGCACTTCGCGGATCTACGCACCAGTCCCACGGCCGGTGGCTGGCTGAAAACGGTTGCCACCAATTTGTCGCTCAACTACCTGAATCGCGATCGCAAGCGCTGGCGGCTGTTCTCCGAAATGCGCTCCACTGCCGACGATGGTGAGGAGTCCCCGGAGATCGAGTGGGAAGTCCCGGATACCATGTTGGAGGACCTGGGCGCCGAACAGCGCCGCCAGATGGTCGACTCGGTGCTGCATCGATTGCCCGATCACCAGCGCATCCCCCTGGTGCTGTATCACTTCGAGGAACTGTCGTATCAGGAAATTGCTGCCAAACTGCAAGTGTCGCTGACCAAGGTCAAGACCGATATTTTTCGTGGTCGCGCCGCGTTGCTGCCGTTGCTCCAAGCCGGCGTCGATGCACGCGATGCAATGGACGCATGAACAGTGAATCAACGTAACGACGAAAAGCTCGAGCAGGTGATGACCGCAGCGCTGCGCGACATGCCGCCGCGGCGGGCGCCGCGTGCGCTCGAATCGCGGGTGTTCGCCGAGCTGCAGCGACGCTCTGCACTGGTTTGGTGGCGTCGCAGCTTCACGCACTGGCCGAGCACGGCGCGCGCGGCTTTCGTCTTGTTGAACGTGGCGTTGGTCGCCGTGACCTTCATCGGCGGCGTCTCCAACGTCGTGGGCGGGCGTTCATTCGCGGATTTCAGCGGCATCGTGCTGGAATGGATGCGGCCTTTCGTGGCGGTGTTGTCAACGGTGGGCGGACTGACGCCCGTGTTGCTGCGCGCCATTCCATCGGGGTGGCTGTATGTCGGAGTGGCCGTGAGCGTCGCGCTGTACATGGTTTTGTTCGGGCTCGGCGCTGCTGCCTATCGCACGCTGTATGTGGAGCCCTCATTGGCGGGTGGCAGATCATGAGTATTTCACTGATGCGCAAACTAAGTTGTCTATGGGTGCTGTTGTGCATGACCGTGCCATTCGCACAGGTCCGGGCCGAAGTACCCGAACCGGCGACGGCCGCGACTCACCCGACTGCAGCCAACGATGATTCCGACCAGCCCAGCGACTTCGACGACGACGCCAAGTCAGATTGGCGCGGTCGCCGCCACCTGCGTTTCAATCGATACGGCAGCGATCGAGTCACCATCGGCCGCGATTCTTTTCTGGGTCCCAACGAGCACACCAACTCTGTGGTTGCGGTGCTGGGTTCCGCCATCAGCCAAGGCGATGCCCAGCAAGTGGTCGCGGTGGTAGGCAATGCGCGTGTAACAGGTCCGGTGCATGACAGCGCCGTGGCGGTGCTCGGCAGCGTCTATGTCGACAGCGCTATCGATCAAGACGTGGTGGCCGTGTTCGGCAATGTGGAGCTCGGGCCGCATGCGGACGTGGGCGGCGATGTGGTCGCGGTATTCGGCACCGTGACGCGCGATCCTGCCGCGCTGATCCACGGCGATGTTGACAATGTTTTCGACCTCGATATCAGCGGCGTCGGCTGGCTGGACGTTTGGGTCAAGAAATGCCTGCTGTACGGCCGACCACTGGCGGTCTCGTCCGGCCTGGAGTGGGCTTGGACATTGGCGCTCATCATGCTGGCGTTCTACGCCGTCTTGGCGCTGATGTTCAGGTCGAGCGTCGATGACTGCGTACACACCTTGGAGACGCAGCCGGGGCGAACAGCCTTGGCCGCCTTACTGGGCATGCTGCTCACGCCGGTATTGCTGGTGCTGCTATGCATTACCGTGATTGGCATCGCAGCGGTTCCCTTCGTCATCATGGCGTTGTTCTGCATGTCGCTGTTCGGCAAGGCCGTGGTGCTGGCCTGGCTCGGCGGCCGGATCAGCGGCCGACGCCCCGGTCCCACCGGGCATCCGGCCCTCGCCGTCCTGATTGGCGGTGCGGTCGCGCTCGCGCTGTATGTAATTCCCGTCATCGGATTCATGGTCTTCAAGCTGCTGGGCTTCTTCGGTTTCGGTGCGGTGCTCTACACGATGATCTTGGGCGTGCGCGCGCGCCGCGCTGCGCAAGCCGCGCCGCTCGTCGGCGCAGCGGCGCCCGGCGTAGCGACGCCCGGCCTAGCGACGCCCGGCGCTGCTGCTGAGGCCGCCGATAGCGGCGCGACCGCTGGCGCCGCCGCCGCTGCCGCAGGCGCCGCCGCTGCGGCCGCCACCGTTCCCAGCCCGGCGGCACAAATCGCCGCGGACCTGCCGCGCGCCGGATTTTGGATTCGCATGGGGGCGCTGCTGATCGACGTCATTTTGGTCGGCTTCGCCATGAGCGTGTTGCGCCCCTTCGGCGATTTTCACATCGTCATCCTGGCCATCTATGGTGCAGTGATGTGGAAGTTGCGCGGCACGACCGTCGGCGGCATCGTCTTCGATCTGCAAGTGGTGCGCGTGGATGGCCGGCCGCTCGATTGGGAAACCGCGATAGTTCGCGCGTTGGGATGCTTCCTGTCCCTCGCCGTGGTGGGACTGGGTTTCATCTGGATCGCGCTGGAAAACAACCATCAAGCTTGGCACGACAAGATTGCCGGCACAGTGGTGGTGCGCAGCAAGCGGCATAGCGCGCCGTTGGTGTAAGGGGCCGGATGAGCGATGAATTGCGGTGCTCGGTGCAGCGATGCCATCATGAGCGATGCCAAATTCATCCGCTGAAGAGTACGTCCGCGCCGCACTGGCCTTACAAGGCTATGCTTTCGATACGGCGCAAATTGCCGAAATCGCGCTGCAATTCTCGCGCATCGAAGCCGTTGCGCACACGCTGCTGGAATTTCCATTGCCGTGGGGGTCGCAGGGGGCGCCGGTGTTCCGTCCATGAAGCAGGCGCTCGACGTCGCGCGCGAGATTCGTCAGGGAACGACCACCGCGGCCGTGGTGCTGGCCCAAACCGAAGCGCGCATACAGGCGCTGAACCCTGGCTTGAATTGCTTCACCACCACGACTTTCAAGCGTGCGCGCCGTGAGGCCGCCGCCATCGATGCGCTGCGCGCGCGGGGCGCGATATTGCCGCCCTTGGCCGGAGTGCCTTACGCCGTAAAGAATTTGTTCGACATCGAGGGTGCGGTGACGCTCGCCGGCGCCAAAATCAATGAATCCAATCCGGCCGCGGCGCGCGATGCACATCTGGTGGCGCGGCTGCGCGCGGCGGGCGCCGTGTTGGTGGGCGCTTTGAACATGGACGAGAATGCCTACGGCTTCACCACTGAGAACACACACTACGGCGTAACGCGTAACCCGCACGATCGCTCGCGAGTCTGCGGCGGCTCCTCGGGTGGATCGGCCGCCGCCGTTGCGGCAGGCATCGTGCCGTTGAGCCTGGGCTCGGACACCAACGGCTCGATCCGCGTGCCGGCCTCGTTCTGCGGCATCTTTGGTTTGAAGCCCACCTACGGACGGCTGGGACGCGGCGGCAGCTTCCCCTTCGTCAACAGCCTCGACCATGTCGGACCTTTCGCCGCAAACGTCGACGACCTCGCCGCCCTCTACGACGTGCTGCAAGGACCAGATCCCACAGATCCCGCCTGCGCGCAGCGTCCCGCGGATCCCGTGGCGACACGGCTTGGCACGATCGTGGGACTGCGCGTCGGCATTTTGCACGGCTGGTTCCATGAGTGGTCTGACGCCGCGGCGCGGCGCAGCGTCGATCTGGCGGCAGGGGCGCTGAGGTCGGCTACCGGCGTGCAGCCGAAGGGCGCCGAGTTGAAAAGCGCCGCCGCGGCCCGCGCCGCGGCCTTTGTCATCACGGCAGCAGAAGGCGGCACCCTGCACAGCGCGAGATTGAAATCGCGCTACGCGGAATTCGAACCGCAGTCACGCGCCCGCTTGGTGGCCGGCAGCTTGGTGCCGGCGCCCTGGGTGGTGCAAGCGCAAGGCGTGCGGCAACAGGTCTATGAGGAAGCCATGGGTCTGTTCAAGCGTTTCGACTT
The DNA here is from genome assembly GCA_034667865.1 of Gammaproteobacteria bacterium. Classification (GTDB taxonomy): domain Bacteria; phylum Pseudomonadota; class Gammaproteobacteria; order Steroidobacterales; family Steroidobacteraceae; genus Bog-1198. The sequence goes on along the minus strand of JAXDQN010000395.1, from coordinate 4,792 downwards.
ATTGCTGGCGGCGGCCACGCCGGTCATCGCTCCGGTAATCGGCACCGAAACGCTGGACATCAACGGCCATGCCCTACCGATGCGCGCGAGCTTGGGATTGCTCACGCAGCCGATTTCCTGCATCGGCTTGCCGGTGTGCAGCGCGCCCCTATGGCCCGACGGCAATGCAGCGGGCGCCATGCCGTTGGGGGTGCAGCTCATTGCGGCGCCTTGGCGCGAGGATGTATGTCTCGCCGCGGCGCGCGCCCTCGAGCAGGCGGAAGTCGCGCGGGTGTCTACGTCGCTAGGCCTATAGCGGCCTGCGATGCCGGGTCAGCGTCACCGCTATCGAGGCGAGCACCGCCATCCGTACCGCGACGCCATTGTTCACTTGCTCGCGAATCACCGATCGCGGTCCGTCAGCGACTTCGGAGGCAATTTCGACTCCGCGATTCATCGGTCCCGGATGCATCACCAGCACGCTGGGCGAGGCCAGTTTGAGGCGCTGCAGAGTCAAGCCAAAATCCCGGAAGTAGGCGGCGTCATCCAGCGAGGCGGCAGCGGCCATGCGTTCCTTCTGGATGCGCAACATCATGACGACGTCGGCGCCGACGATGCCGTCCTCGATGCGCGTGAAGCGCTGGGCGCCGCGAAATTCGGCTTCTTCGGGCAACAAAGCCTCGGGCGCGACCAGGCGCAGATCAGTGGTCCCGAGCGTGGCTAGTGCGGTGGCGGCGGAGCGCGCAACCCGCGAATGCTTGACGTCGCCCACGATGGCGACTTTAAGGCCGGCGAAGCGGCGCTTGTGCGAACGAATGGTCAGCAAATCGAGCAACCCTTGCGTGGGGTGCGAAACGTGAGCCTCTCCGGCGCTGATGACCGAGACGTGCGGAGCAACATGGTCGATCAAGAATTCAGGCATGCCTGCCTCGGAATCGCGAATCACGAACACGTCGGTATTCATGGCCTCGAGGGTGTAAATCGTATCCAGCATGCTCTCGCCTTTGGCGCGCGAGCTGGAGTGCAGATCGAGGTTGAGCACGTGCGCTCCCAGCCGCCGGCTGGCAAGATCGAACGATGCGCGCGTGCGGGTGCTGGGTTCGAAAAATAAATTGGCCACGGTGACGCCCGCGAGCTCCCGTCCCTCGTAGGCCGGCTGCCCGGGCACGCGCCTATAACTCTCCGCGCGATCGAGCAGCGAGGTCAATGTGTCGCGCGTCAGGCCTTCGAGCGTGATGAGATGGCGCAAGCCGCCGGCGCTGTCTTGTTGTGAACGCATGTGCGCCTCAGTTTTGTTCTGTGAACCAACGTTCCAAGATCACGCATGCGGCCGCCGCATCGATGTCGGCCTTGGCGACCTTACGCCGCCGCAACCCGGATTCGCGTGCGGATTTTAAGCGCGCGCCCGCTTCCTGCGAGGAGTAGCGCTCGTCCACCATCGCGACTTCGATCGCATGACGCTGCTGCAACTCCGCGGCGAAACTGCGCGCTGCGCCGGCCATGCCGGTCTCGGAACCATCGACATTATACGGTAGGCCGACAACGGCGAGGTCTGGCTGCCAGTCGCGCAGCAGCGCGGCGATTTTGTCCCATTGCGGGCCCTTGGGGCCGGAGGCGACGGGCTGCAGCGGCGATGCCGTGCGGCTGATGGTGTCGCCGCAGGCTACGCCGATGCGTCGCAGGCCATAATCGAATGCGAAGATGACTCTGGCGCGCGCGGATTCGCTGCCAGCCGGCCTCGGCGGGAGCGGCTCAGGCATTGCCGCTGGTGGTGCTGATGCGCGATATCTCGACGCCCAGCAAACGCGCGGCGGCCTGCCAGCGAGACTCGAACGGCACATCGAACACGAGTCCAAGGTCGACGGGCGCATTCAGCCAAGCGTTGGCGCGAATCTCCTGTTCCAGCTGGCCGCCCTGCCAGCCGGCGTAGCCCAATGCGATGATGGCTTCATCGGGTCCCTGACCTTTGGCCATGGCGGCGAGTATGTCCCGCGAGGTGGTCACGTGCAGCGCGTCCGATACTTTGAGGGTGAAATCCCAGTCGCCCCCCGCGCGATGCACGACAAAGCCGCGATCGGTTTGGACCGGGCCGCCGCGCAGCACCGCGCCGCCGCGCAGCACCGGCCGTTCGCGCAGCGCGGCCTCATCCAGTTCGATATCCAACTGTTCGAACACTTCGCTCATGAGCATGGGCAGCGGCCTGTTCAGAATCAGTCCCAAGGCTCCCTCGGGACTGTGGTCGCAGACCAGCGCGACGGTCTGCGCAAAATTCGGGTCGCCCATCGCGGGCATTGCGATCAGCAATTGATTGGTGAGATACCCGGAATCGTTCATGAACTAGGGTTTGGTGCCTTGATCGTAAAACACGCTGCCGCCCTGCGCTCCGCCGTCGAGAAACTGCCATTCGTAGGCAATGCGAATTTCATCGTGCTTCGCGCTCAAGTCACCGGAAAAAGGGTCGTAAGGCGCAGCCAACTTCAATATGCGCACTGCCGCCTCGTCGATTTCCGCGTGACCGCTGCTGCGCCGGATGACCGTTCGCAGCAGCTTGCCATCGGCGCCGATCGTGACTTCGATGACCGGCGTGCCGGAAAGCTTGTCGCGGCGGGCGACCGCCGGGAAATTGATGGTGCCGACGCGTTCGATCTTGCGGCGCCAGGCATCCAAATATACCGCCACATCGGATTCCTGCGTGTCGGCGGCGATCCACAACTCGCGCTTCGACTCGCCGCGGATGCGCAATTCGACCCCATCGTCGTTGGGCGTCATGCCCAGGTCCGGGCGTTTTTCCAACAGCAACGGCAATTGCGCGGCGTCTTTGGCCGCCGTATTGGAGGCGAAGTAGAAAATCTTTTGCGACGGCGCATGCGTCGAGAGAATCTGCTCATCGCCGGTGTCGGCGCCGGCTTCCTGCGCGGCCAGACCATCGCCGCTGGGAATGCCGAGGCGATCGACCGGCATCAACGAGGACTTCGGAATCAAGGCGCGCTCGTTTTTCAGGGTGTTGCCCGAGCCCACTTGCGTGCGCTGCGCCAGGTAGCGGGCGTTGGGGTTTTTGGCCGCGGGCGGCGTCCGATCGTTCACCAGCACCACTTCCAAGCCGGGCGCACCGTCGTCCCCGGCGCTGCCGCCTGCGGCACTAAAGGTCACGCCGAGGATGATGATTCCATGCAGCAGCGCAGCCAGAAAGCAGGTGGTCAGCATGCGATCGCTTGCCGGAGGCAGCCCTTTGCTCAGCAGGTCTCCCGGCAAGGGGTCGGCTTGGAGCGTATCGGTACTCACGCGGGGCTCAACGTCCTCTCGATCGCTTTGATCAACAATCCTCCAATGTCGACCGCGTGCTTCTTGTTTAGTTCGCGAATGCCGGTGGGGCTGGTGACATTGATTTCGGTGACGAACTCGCCGATGACGTCCAGGCCGACGAAAATCATGCCGGCGGCTTGCAGCTTTGGGCCGATTTGCGCGCACAGCCAGCGGTCGCGGTCATTGAGTGGACGGCTGTCGGCACGCGCCCCGGCGGCCAGATTGCCGCGATTGTCTTCTTCGCTGGGCACCCGCTTCAAGGCGAAGGGCACCGGCTCGCCGTCGACCAAGATGATGCGGCAGTCGCCCGCCGTGACTATCTCGGGCAGATATTTCTGCACGATGGCATAGCGGGTGCCGTAGCCGGTCAGGGTTTCGAACACGACATTGCGGTTCTTGTCGCCCTGGTCGAGCACGAAGATCGATTTTCCGCCCATGCCGTCGAGCGGCTTGCAGACCGCCTTGCCGAACTCGCGCAGGAATTCGCCCATGTCGTGCATATCGCGCGTGATCAGCGTGGGCGCGCAGCATTCGGGGAACCAGGCGGTGTAGACCTTTTCGTTCATGTCGCGCAATCCTCGGGGGGAATTGCACACCAGCGCCCCCTGAATTTCGGCGCGTTCCAGAATATAGGTCGAGTAGATGTACTCGGTGTCGAAGGGTGGGTCCTTGCGCATCAGAATTGCGTCGAATTCGCCCAGTTTGGCAGCCTGCGGCGTGCCGCGCGTGAACCAGGTGTGCTGATCGTCGAAAACCCGCAGCGGCGACAGGCGTCCCCAGGCGACGCCGTCGCGCAGCCACAGGTCGTGCATTTCCGCGTACAAAAGCTCCCAGCCGCGTGCTTGCGCTGCAACCAGAATCGCCAGGGTGCTGTCTTTCGCTGCCTTGATCGACTCGATCGGGTCCATGACGACGACGAGTCGTTTGCGGGATGGCGTGCTCATCGCGGCAGTCTAGCAAGCGGGTGCATTAGCCGCTCTCTCGAGACACTTGAGAAAACTGTGAACCAGACCACCGTTGTTTGGCTGAACATGCCTCGAAATGTGCACCCCGTACCGTGGCTTGCGCGGGCTGGATATGTTAAAAAGCCACAAGATTCCAGCACCTACGCGAAGTCTCATGGAGAGCATGATCACCACCGGCAAGCCGAAGCTCACGGGACTCAAAGTCCTCGTCATCGACGACAGCAAGACGATCCGCCGGACCGCTGAGACCCTCTTGACCAAGGAAGGGTGCGAGGTCTTTACGGCCGTCGACGGTTTCGATGCCCTATCCAAGATAGCCGACCATCAACCGGATATCGTTTTCGTGGACATCATGATGCCCCGCTTGGATGGTTATCAGACCTGCTCGTTGATCAAGCACAACAAAGTCTTCAAGCAGATTCCGGTAATCATGTTATCGAGCAAGGACGGTTTGTTCGATCGTGCCCGCGGACGCATCGTGGGCTCGGAGCACTACCTCACCAAGCCTTTTACCAAGGACGAACTGCTGGGCGCGATTGAAGCTC
>JAXDQN010000394.1:0-2682 GCA_034667865.1 Gammaproteobacteria bacterium | reverse complement strand
GTGTTCTCCGGCTTGCGGAATCCATGCCCCTCTCCGGGAAACAGCAAGTAAGCCACCGGCACACCGCGTGCCCGCAGCGCTTCGACGATTTTGGCCGATTGACTGGGCGGCACCACCGGATCATCAGCGCCTTGCAAGACGATCAACGGTGCCTTGAAGCCATCCAGATGATTCAGCGGCGAGCGGCTCTCATACACCGCCTGCGCTTGCGGCAAAGGCCCGATCATGGAATCCAGATAGCGGCTTTCGAATTTGTGCGTGTCCTTGGCAAGCGCCGTCATGTCGGATACGCCGAAGTAATCGGCGCCGGCCTTGAATACGTCGCTGCTGCTCAAGGCCGCCAGCACCGTGAAACCCCCGGCACTGCCGCCACTGATGGCCATGCGCTTCGGATCCGCTCGTCCCGTCGAGCCGAGATAGCGCGCCGCGGCAATGACATCTTCCACATCCACCACGCCCCAATTGCCATTGAGCTCGCGACGGTAGGCGCGCCCAAAGCCGGTGCTGCCGCCGTAATTCACGTCCACCACGCCGAAGCCGCGGCTGGTCCAATACTGCACTCTTGACATGTAAGCGGGTTCGGACTGTGCAGTGGGACCACCGTGCACAAAGGTTACCAGCGGCGGCAGGGAATTCTTCGGCGCCTGGTACGCGGGGTTCAATGGCGGATAATAAAAAGCATGCGCCGTGCGGCCGTTGGCGCTGGGAAAGTCGACCGGCACGGCGATCGATACGGCTGACGGCGGCAACAACGCGGCGCCGGCATCGTGCAATGACTGCGCGCTGCCGTTCTTCAGATCAATGCGCACAATGGCGCGCGGCGTCGTCGCGGAGGCCGCCATCACGGCAATGTGATCGGCATCGATTGGCGTCAAGTTCGAATAGGCTACGAAGGGCAGGTCGAGAATGCGCGCGCTGCCTTGTTTGAGATTCAGCACCGCCAAACGATCGAAGCCTTTCTCGCTGAATCGTACGACGGCGCGGCCATCGCCCAGCAACACGTAGTTGGCCTGGCCGAACGCCCATAACGGGCCGCCGACTTCAGCGGCTTTCGGCCACGCCGGCTGCGCGCGGCCGTCGCGCCACGAATACAAATTCCAGAAGCCGCTTCGATCCGAAATGAAATACAAAGTGCCGTCGACATCCCACTGCGGCTCGAGCACCGACTCCTGCGTGCTGCCGGCGACGCTGAGCGGCGCCTCCAGGCCGTGGGTCGTGAACTTGGCAACCTTAAGCTCGGTGCCGTCCCAGGGCATGCGCGGATGATTCCAGGTAATGAAGGCCAGGCTGCGTCCATCGGGACTTACCCGGGGATAGGAGACAAAGTCGCTGGCAGAGAACAAAACTTCGCCGGCGCCACCTTGCGGCAAGGGCAGGCGCACGAGCGCGTTGCGCACTGTGGATTTATCGGTGTGATCCTCGCGCACGCAAATCAGCGTCTGCGCCGCGCCCTTCGAGGGCACGACGGTGCAATCGGCATAGCGATAGCCATCCGGCGTGATCGGCAGCGGATTGCTGCCGGCTTTCAGCCGGTACACACGTTGATCAGCAAACTCGCTGTAATAAAGATTGTCGCCGGCAACCACGAAGGGTGCACCGCCATATTCATGCACTCGGGTACGGGCATTACTGCCTGCCGGTGTGAGGGCGGCGGCAACCCCGTCCGCACCCATTGAGAACACCGCCGTTTTGCCGCCCGCCGCCGGCACGCTTTCCGTCCAGTACAATTTTTGATTGGAGCGGCGCAGATCGCCGAGCAAAACCTGCCCGTTGGCCAACGCCTCAGCACTGACGGGCGAGGCCCACGAGCCATAGGGGGCAACTTGCGGCGCAGGATCAGCGGCCATCGCCGCGGAAGCGGCTAATGCCGCCGCAAAAGTGAAACGCAATTTGATTTGTAGCAATGGCAGCGCTCCGGTCCAAACGCAAAGAGCGCAAGAATACCGGAGAAACGCCGCGAGCGCGCCGGCGGCTTAGCCGTCGAATGCGGCGCGCAATGTCTTGATGTCGAGCTTGCTCATTTTCATCATCGCATCGGCGGCTCGCTTGCCCTTGACGCGATCGGGGTCGCCCATCATGGTCACCAAGATCGTCGGCACGATCTGCCAGGAGACGCCGAAGCGGTCCTGGAGCCAGCCGCACGCGCTGGGTGCGCCGCCGCCCGCTTGCAGCGCGTCCCAATAGCGGTCCACCTCATTTTGGGTATCGCAGTTGACCACGAAGGAGATGGCTTGATTGAAAGGATGGTGCGGCCCGGCACTCATCGCCGTGAAGGACTGGCCGAACAACACAAAGTCAACGACCTTTACCGAACCGGCCGGTCCGCTCGGAGATTCCGTCGGCATGCTCACCACGCGCGTGACGCGCGAATCCGGAAACACGGAGGCGTAAAACGTCGCGGCCTCTTCAGCTTGATTGGAGTACCACAGAAAGGGGGTGATTTTTTGCATGGCCACCTCAGTAGTTCAGCTTGGGTTGAAATTGCCCGCGTCCCTCGGGCGTCAGATCGAACAAATTCCACAAGGGATCGAGCATATCGTTGTGCCGATAGTCCTGCCCTTCATCCGCCGGCACGTACAGCATTTCGCTGCCCCAGAAGTGGCGGACCGCGGCGCCCTCGCGCCGGAACACGTTCATCATCGGCATGTCCCATTCCTTGCCGTCTTTGAAATCCTGCTGCTG
>JAXDQN010000393.1:0-3315 GCA_034667865.1 Gammaproteobacteria bacterium | reverse complement strand
ATCAGCAGTAATCGCACGTTTAGTCGAGTGGGGGTGTTCGCGCCATTTCTCGGACTGCACGTCAGTGCCTCGGCGGAGGTCGGAGACTCGGCTATGGTTACCCCTTACGCGGGCGTGACCTACCATGTCGATAATCACTACTCTGTCTACGCTAGTTACGCCGATATTTACACGACGATGGGAATAGCCCAGCGGTCGGACGGCAATCTCATTGGCGCCGCCCGAGGGACCGATCTCGAGGTGGGGACGAAGGGCGTCTGGCGAGATGGCGCCGTCAACGGCTCCGTAGTGCTGTACGACGTCGCGCAGCGCAACGTGCCGGTACGCGATTTGACGGCTGTAGGGCCTGTCTTGGGTTCAGTCTATTGCTGCTTTTTGACAGGCACCAACCGCAGTCGCGGCGTCGATGTGGAGCTTGGCGGCCAACTTACCCCTGGTTGGCTCCTCGCTGCGGGCTACACATTTAATGCCAATCAGGCAGCGGCCGGAGGCGCACTCTCCAGCATCACTCCGCGGCATCTGCTGAAGCTGTGGACCAGCAAGTCGCTCCCCGGGTATTTGTATCGCTGGAGTGTCGGAGGAACCTTGCGCGTCCAAAGCAGCCAGTGGCAGGAGTTTCCGTGCCCGATCACCTTGTCTGCGTGCCCCGCGGGGTCGCTGCCCGTCCGATCTGTGCAAGGTACTTACGCGGTGGCAGACCTTCGAGCAAGCTACCAGATTCATCCCCGCTGGCAAGCCGCGCTCACAGTCAGCAATGTTTTCGACCGAATCTATTACCAGACGCTTGGGTCGTCCCTGGCCAACAATTGGTACGGCCAGCCGCGCGCAGTGATGGTGAGAGTCGACGCGCAGTACTGATCTTGAGGCGCGGGATTCGTGTGATGGCATGGTTTCGTCATTTTGATCCAATCTTTGGCGGCACGTACATTGCTAACGTGGGTGAGTGCCAAGTTCAATGGAGATCGCGATGCATTCATCACTGTCAGTCCACACGTGCGCGTATCAAACGTCCGCGGCGACGAAAACAATTCGCGCATTCATCGCCGCCCTGATGGTAGCGGCGGGGGTACTCCCTGGATGCGCCGTCTTTCCACGCTCATCCAACCCCCATGTCGACCAAAAGATCACTGACGATGTCGAGGCGAGGTTTGGACGAATGGCGGAGCTGGAGGCTCCGAATCTGCTGCAGGTTCAGACGATAGACCGGGTCGTGTACTTGTCCGGATCGGTTGCCACCGGCTTACAGCGCAGGGACGCCGAAGCGGTGGCCAATCAAGTTCAAGGGGTTTCGAAGGTCGTAAATTCGATAGCCGTCGCTAAATAGGAGTTTACTTATGACTAATCGTAGATGTTTTGCCGGACTGCTCGCAGCCATGGCTGCGCTGATCATTCCTGGATTGGTTCAGGCCCAGGGCACCACTGTCGCCAAAAATGTTGTGCTGGTGCATGGCTTATACGCGGACGGATCTTCTTGGATTGACGTCATACCTTACCTGCAGCGCGCCGGCTTGAATGTAGTAGCCGTTCAGAACCCGTTGACCTCGCTGGCGGATGACGTCGCCGCAACTCGCCGAGCCCTGGAATCGCAGGATGGGCCGACGGTGTTGGTTGGCCATTCCTTTGCGGGAACGATAATTAGCGAAGCTGGCAATGATCCCAAGGTTTCAGCCCTGGTGTACGTGGCGGCCCGCGCGCCCGATGCAGGCGAGGACTTCGGCGCGCTCGCCGCGAAATATCCCAAGCCACCGGCAAGCGCTGGAGTGGTGAAGAAGGATGGTTTTTTTTGGCTAAGCGAGGGCGCTTTTCTCAAGGATTTCGCCGGCGATGTTGACCCGTCCAAAGCGCGTGCGCTGTATGCGGTTCAGGGGCGAGGCGCCGATGCGCTTCCCAACACAAAGACCACGACTGCCGCATGGAGAGTGAAACCTACGTGGTACCAAGTGTCGACTGAAGATCGGACGATCAATCCGGAGCTGGAGCGCTTTCTGGCCAAACGTATGAACGCGACGACCATCGAGCTCAATTCCAGTCACGTATCGCTGGTGTCTCACCCGAAGGAGATCGCCGATTTGATTCTCCGTGCTGCGGGCCGCAAATAATCGCGCGGGACAACATGATTGCCATGACCCGACGCGCGGTGCTCACTGGCGGCGCCGGTCTCGCAGCCGGCGCGGTGCTGGGTCTTCCCCGAGCAGAGGAACAAATGGGGATTTTTATTCGACATCAACGAGCTTGCGGGGCCAAATGGGCGCAGCGCCGGCAGGGAAAGCCGTCGCAAACACAACTTGGCGCCGTGCGCCGCCTAGTCTTTAGACATCCTGGTCCTCGTCTGGAAATTAGCTGGATTGCAAGGGATATCGCGCAGCCAGATCTCGGAGTACTAACCTTGCCGCCGCGATTACGGGTATCGATGCGATCATGACAAATAGCAGTTCTTTCATGAATGTTCATTTAGCGGGGCCTGGAATTTTTGAGCGTCGCGGCTTCTCGCGCCAACGTCTCGATTCCGTTCCAGTCGCTCGCGTTGATCATCTCCTGCGGCGCGACCCAGGAGCCGCCAACGGATGCAACGTTGCTCAAACTCAGATAATCGGCGAAATTCGCGCGCGTAATTCCGCCGGTGGGGCAGAATATGAGTTCTGGAAAAAGCGCACCGAGCGCGCGCAGCGTCGCAACGCCGCCGGCTTGTTCGGCCGGAAAGAATTTCAGCGTATCGAAGCCCGCGTGTCTTGCTGCGATGACCTCCGTTGGCGTCATCACGCCGGGAAGCAAGGGAAATCGCACGCCACGTGCCGCGGCAGCCAACTCGGGGGTCAACCCGGGAGTCACGCCAAATTGCGCGCCCACTTTGCCTGCAGCAGCGAAATCCACGGGGCGGGTCAATGTACCCACGCCGATAACCGCATCCGGCAGAGCATTGCGGATGGCCTGAACGCAGCCAAGGGCAGCCGCGGTCCGCAAGGTGATTTCCAGCACACGCAGACCGCCGGCCACAAGCGCGCGCGCCAAGGGAACTGCGTGCGCAAGATCATTTACGGTGAGCACTGGAATCACAGCAGATTGGCTGACGATCTCTCGAATGTTCATAGTTAATCGGTGCGGTGCGTGGCCTTATCATGACAGGGATGAGAGACCTCGCCAGGCACGACGGCGCCGGCACACGTAACCACCCTGGAAGCGACTTGAAGGCCTGCTTGTGCCGCCTGAGCCGAATTACCGCCGCTGAGGCGACTGGCCAAGTATGCGCCGTTGAAGGCATCCCCGGCGCCGGATGTGTCGATGACACTTGCGACGGACGGCGCGGACAACTGCCTT
>JAXDQN010000392.1:0-5255 GCA_034667865.1 Gammaproteobacteria bacterium | reverse complement strand
TTGCTGGCTGCTCACTTCAATCGTCCCGGCCATACCATCATCGATCACCGCACCTGGGTATTCGTCGGCGACGGTTGCCTGATGGAGGGCATCTCCCACGAAGTGTGTTCGCTGGCCGGCACGCTCAAGCTGTCGAAGTTGGTGGCGATCTATGACGACAATGGCATCAGCATCGACGGCCACGTCGAGCACTGGTTCAACGATGACACGCCGCAACGCTTCGAGGCCTATGGCTGGCGTGTGATCGGCAACGTCGACGGCCACGACACGGAAGCCGTCGAGTCGGCGTTGGCCGAGGGCTGCACCAAGGACGACCGGCCAACCTTGATCTGCTGCAAGACTGTCATCGGCCAGGGAAGCCCCAACAAGGCCGGATCTCACGATGTACACGGTGCCGCACTTGGAAAATCGGAGGCGGCTGCGACGCGCGCCGCCTTGGGTTGGACGGCGGAGCCATTCCATGTACCCGAGGATATTCGCGCTGCGTGGGACGCGCGCAGCATGGGCGCGCAGCGGCAAGCCGATTGGCAGCGGCGTTTCGCGGACTATGCGCAGAGCTATCCGCAACTCGCGCGCGAATTCGAACGGCGGGTGATCAAACGTCAGCTGCCGGCCAACTGGGCGGCTGCGACGGCGCAGTTTATGGCCAAACTGGTTGCCGGCGGCAGCAACATCGCCACGCGCAAGGCGTCGCAGAATGCGATCGAGACCCTGCATGGCCTGTTGCCGGAACTGTTGGGTGGATCGGCGGACCTTACCGGCTCGAATCTCACGGCGGCAAAAGCCAGCACGGCGGTGCGCGGCGATCGTTGGGGCGATTACATCAATTATGGCGTGCGCGAATTCGGCATGAGCGCGGCGATGAACGGCATCGCGCTGCATGGCGGCTACATTCCCTTCGGCGGCACCTTCCTGACCTTCTCCGACTACAGTCGCAACGCCATTCGCATGTCCGCCTTGATGCAGCAGTGCGTCATCTATGTGTTTACCCATGACAGTATCGGGCTGGGAGAGGACGGCCCCACCCATCAGCCCATAGAACATGTCTCGTGCCTGCGATTGATTCCCAACAACGACGTGTGGCGGCCCTGCGATGATGTCGAGACGCTGGCGGCGTGGCTGTCTGCAGCGGAACGCAGCGATGGCCCAACCTGCTTGATCCTGTCGCGTCAAAATTTGCCGCATTGCGAGCGCACCCCACGGCAGGTGCAGGACATACGCAAAGGCGGCTACGTATTGGCGGAAAGTGATGGCGCTGTCGTGACCTTGTTGGCAACAGGCTCCGAAGTGTCTCTGGCCATGCAGGCGCGGGCCGCGTTGGCGGATTTGGGCCTGTTTGTCCGCGTGGTCTCCATGCCCAGCTGCCGCGAGTTCGACCGGCAGAGCCTCGCCTACCGCAGCGCTGTCTTGCCGCGGGACATTCCCGTGCTGGCCATCGAAGCGGGCGTCACGAATTTTTGGCGTGCCTACGTCGGATTGGATGGCGCCGTGGTCGGCATCGATCGCTTCGGCGAATCGGCGCCGGCACTTCAGGTGGCGCAAGAGCTGGGCCTGACCGTCAACGCGGTCGTCGACCGCGCGCAAATTCTGGCGCTGCGAGGTGCCTCATGCTGAGCGCGCGCGCCGCGGATCGATCGCCGCAATGGCGCCAAGCACCTTTGAGCGCCGTGCTATTGGATCTCGACGGCACGCTGCTCGATACCGCCGAGGACATTGCGAAGGCATTGAATAGAGCGCTGGCCGAGATGCATTTCGCCTCACTGGCGACCGCCGAGGTGCGCAACATGATCGGCCGCGGTGCACCCATGTTGATCACCCGCGCGGTGGCTCGACTCGGCGCATCGGTGTATGCCGGCGGTCAAGCCCGATTGCTGGAGCGCTTCGACTTTCACTACGAACAAATGCATCGGCTGAAGGGATGCCACTCGCAGGCTTATCCGGGGGTTGCCGAGGGCTTGCGCGAGTTGCATGCGCTGGGGCTGCGCTTGGCCGTTGTGACCAACAAATCGAGAGCTCTGGCGGTGCAGCTGTTGCATCAACTGGGGCTCCACGACTGGATTGACGAGGTGGTGGGCGGGGACTGCTGCGAACAACGCAAGCCCAGTCCCGAACCGCTGTTGCTGGCTTGCAGGAAATTGCAGGTCGATCCGCGCGAGGCACTCATGGTCGGCGACTCGACCACCGATGTACTGGCGGCGCGAGCGGCGGACATCCCGGTGGTGTGCGTGCCCTATGGCTACAACGAAGGCCGCGACCCCCGCGAGCTGCCCTGCGATGCCTTCATCGACTCGCTGACCGATCTGCCGCCTCTGCTGTAACAGGAGAAACCATGGCATTCATTTCTCTGCGCCAATTGCTCGATCACGCCGCCGAATTCAACTACGGCGTGCCGGCATTCAATGTCAACAATCTCGAACAGATCCAGGCCATCATGGAAGCCGCCGAGGACACGCGCAGCCCGGTGATCTTGCAGGCCTCGGCCGGCGCGCGGAAGTACGCGGGCGAAGCCTATCTGCGGCATATGGTTTTGGGAGCTGTTGAATCGCACCCGGGAATTCCGGTGGTGCTGCACCAAGATCATGGCGCCAGCGCGGCGGTGTGCACGCAGTCGATTCGTTCCGGATTCACCAGCGTGATGATGGACGGCTCACTCGAGGAAGACGCCAAGACTCCGGCGAGCTACGACTACAACGTGCAAGTGACACAGCGTGTGTGCGAAATGGCGCATGCCATCGGCGTTTCAGTGGAGGGTGAACTCGGCTGCCTGGGGTCGTTGGAAAGCGGCCAGGCAGGCGAAGAGGATGGCGTCGGCGCCGAAGGCACGCTCACGCACGACATGATGCTGACCGATCCGGTCCAAGCCAAAGACTTTGTACAGCGCACCGCTGTCGATGCGCTTGCCATCGCCATCGGCACCAGTCATGGAGCATATAAGTTTACCCGCCAACCTACCGGCGATATTCTGGACATCGACCGAATCGCGCAGATTCATGCTGCCGTGCCCAACACGCACCTGGTCATGCACGGCTCGTCGAGCGTGCCGCAAGAATGGTTGGCCATCATCCGCGCGCACGGCGGAGACATCAAAGAAACCTACGGGGTTCCCGTCGAAGAAATCCGGCGCGGCATCCAGAGCGGCGTGCGCAAGGTCAACATCGACACCGACATTCGCCTGGCCATGACCGGCGCGATGCGCCAGTCGTTCTCCTTGAATCCGAGCGAGTTCGATCCGCGCAAGGCGCTGATCGCGGCCAAGAAAGCAGCGCGGGCGCTGTGCCGCGCACGCTTCGAAGCATTCGGTTGCGCCGGACACGCCGACCGCATCGTGCCCATCGCACTGGAAAGCATGATCAAGAGGTATCACTGAGGAGTTCATGATCGAAGCGCTGCTGTGGGATGTCGACGGAACCTTGGCCGAAACCGAACGTGATGGGCATCGAGTCGCCTTCAACCAAGCCTTTCAGGCTCTCGACATCCCCTGGCGCTGGAATGAGCAGCGCTACGGGGCACTGCTGAAAGTTTCGGGCGGACGCGAGCGCTTACTGCATGACATGCGCTTTCAGGCAGAGGCGCCCGCCGAGATTCGGGAGCGGGAATTCCTGGCAGAACGTCTGCACCAGCTGAAGAATGAGCTGTATGCCGGGATCGTTGCGCGCGGGCTGCTGCAGCTGCGCGAGGGCGTGACGGAGTTGATGGAAGACTGCATGCGGGCCAAGGTGCGCATGGGAATCGTCACCACGACCAGCCGCTGCAATGTCGATGTGCTGTTGAGCAGCCGCATCGGCGGCAACTGGGCATCTCTGTTCTCGACCATTGTGTGCGCCGAGCAGGCGCCTAAGAAGAAGCCGCATCCCCAGGCGTATTTTCAAGCGCTGCGGACTCTTGGCGTTGAACCAGATCGTGCGGTGGCCATGGAAGACGCCGCAGCCGGCGTCTCAGCAGCCCAAGCCGCGGGTATTCCCGTGGTGATCACTCACAGCCACTATTTTCCCTCGGTCAAATCCGCGCGCGCGCTGGCGACCGGCGCGTCGCTCGGCCGGGCCCATGGTTGGACGCCGCCGGCGGACACGCGCGCGGGCCGCGTGGGATTGCAACAGATCACTCAGTGGCGCGAGGACTTCGTTTGTATCCAGGCGAGCGATCTTGGGTAATCCATGGTGATCACGAAGCTGCCGAAGGCGTTGCCGCCGATGGAGCCTTCCACCTGATCGCTCATGAGCGAGGACATCATTTCATGATAGTTCTCGTCGCGGCGTTCAATGAACCATACCGGGCCGCAGCTTAAAGACGCCAATCGGACCTCCGGCACGAGAATCATGCGCGAATGCGTCCCGAGTTGTGCATCGTCGATGATGCGCCAATCGGCATGCCGTTGATGCCAGGCCTCGAACACCGAATGCGTGATCATGCTGGTGGAGCGCGCGGCCGGCTTGCCGTCGTTGAGCGTGTGCAGCGCAGTCGGCGTCAGCACGGTGTACGCACCCGTGTCGAACAGCATGGGAATCTCGGCATCATCCACCCGCATCATGACCAGCGGATAGTTGTCGGTGCGCCGCCCTTGAGCGTCGCTCTGGAATGAGACCATGAACTCCCGTGCATCGGTCGCCGGGCGCCAATCCTTGGGCCTCCATATCAATTGCTCCCGTGTGTAGTCCCAGGTCCAGGTTTGATGAGCGAACCAGTTTTCCCCGAAAACACCGTCCGCGGACGCCGGCCAGCCACGGCTCGCAAGAGTTCCGGGGACAATGACAAATCTTTCGCCGTCGTTGAGCCGCGGCCAGCTTCGCGCCATGAACTGGCTGGCGTTCGTCAGCCGCACGTTTGGACCCAGCCACCTCAGCAGCTTTTCATCCGTGGTGGCACGCGGCGCAAGCCCCAGGCGTTTTGCGGCTTCAGTCGACAGCACGAAGGCGGTGCCACCGCCGCTGTCGGTGAACATGCGAACTCTGGAATGATTTGGTGCCGGCATGTCGAGGTAAACGACGCCTTGTTCGAATGTCGCAGGCATCACTCTGCCCTCTTGGGGCTTTGCCGCCGCCACGGCGCACTGCAGTGCCAAACAGGCCGTCAAGCACGCGCGGATTGGCGCTCGAATCCCCCTCATGGGCTACTCCTTCAGCCGACCGCTTGGGTAAATCCCTTCTCCTCAATCCATTTTTTATTGAACAGCCGCGATTGATATTTCGCGCCGCCATCGCACAGGACGGTAACGATGGTATGACCTCGCCCCATCTGCTTGGCGAGAGTCACGGCAG
>JAXDQN010000391.1:0-5167 GCA_034667865.1 Gammaproteobacteria bacterium | reverse complement strand
GACGCCGATGAACCCCACCAGCAGGCCGCTGATGCGCCAGCCGCCGAGCGACTCGCGCACGCCGAAGAAGCGCTGGATCAGCGCGATCGACAACGGCACCATCGCAATCAGAATACCAGTGACTGAGGAGCTGATCCAACGCTCGCCGATCGAGATCAAACTGAAGGGAACTGCGAATTCCGCCAATGCAAATGCCAGAATCGGCAGTTTGTACGACCACAGACCCCGCAAGGCGCCGCGGCGCCAGGCGATGGGCAGCAACACCAGCGTCGACAGCAGCAGTCGGCTGAAAGCCAGCATCAAGGGCGGCACTTCCTGCACCGCAATCTTGATGAAGAAATAAGGCAGGCCCCAGATGATCCCCAGCGCCACGAAAGCCAACCATGCCCGCCAAGCCACGACCTCTCCCCGCACGTGCCAGCAACCACCCATCCTATCAGGATGAGCGGCTACCAGACGTAAGAGGACTGAGCTAACTAAATACCGGCATGGCGGCCGCTGGCGCGGCCATTGAGGCACCTTTCAGGAATGTGGATTCAGTCGCGTTTGCGGCGGCGCGCATCTTCGATAGCCGCGCGTACAACTTCAGATAATTCTGCGCCATATGCTGCGCCGTGAAGCGCCGATCGAACTCGGCGCGGATGCGATCGCGGCTCAGCTTCGGGACTTCGCGCAATGCCGCAACGGCTTCATCCTCGGACCCGACGATGTAGCCAGTGAGTCCGTTCTCCAAAACCTCGGGTACCGAGCCGTTGTTGAAGGCAATAACCGGCGTGCCGCAAGCCATCGCCTCGATCATCACCAAGCCGAAAGGCTCGCGCCATGCAATCGGAAACAGCAGCGCCGTTGAGTTGCCGAGGAATTCGCTTTTCTGATGTTCGGCGATTTCGCCGATGAACTCCACGTCCGCTCCGGCCAATAGAGGCTCGATCTTCGTTTTGAAATATTCCTGATCGACCTTGTCGACTTTGGCGGCAATTTTCAGCGGCATGCCGGCCCGCGCAGCGATGCGAATGGCCGCATCAGGGGCTTTTTCCGGCGAGATACGCCCGAGGAAGGCCAGGTATTTTCCGCCCGCCCCTTTTTGCAGCAACTGCTGCGGCAGCCCATGGTGAAT
This sequence comes from Gammaproteobacteria bacterium, assembly GCA_034667865.1. GTDB lineage: Bacteria > Pseudomonadota > Gammaproteobacteria > Steroidobacterales > Steroidobacteraceae > Bog-1198. The sequence goes on along the minus strand of JAXDQN010000391.1, from coordinate 4,050 downwards.
GGTTGCCACGTAATTCGCCTCAGGCAGCGGTTGGCGCTGGGAATCGGAAATCGACACCACCGCAGTGTCGGGAAATAACTTATAGAGGTGCGGCAGCTCGGGCAGATCGAGGCGCCCGTGCAAGGTGGTCACCGAGGGCACTCCCAACAACCGCAGCATGGGATACGAAAAATAGTCCAGATGACAATGGATGACGTCGAACTCATGCGCGCGCCGTGCCACGGTCTCGAGCTGCATGAACAAAGGCGCGAAATAATCGTGAATGCTCGGGTCCAAGCGTAGCGCGCGCGGCCAAATCGGCGCGAGCCTCGCCTTGGTGCCACTGTCGCCAGACGCAAACAACGTGACTTCGTGTCCGAGTTCCACTAAAGCGTCTGTCAGATAAGCCACTACACGCTCCGTCCCTCCATAGAGTTTCGGAGGCACCGCCTCGATGAGTGGCGCGACCTGAGCTATCTTCATGGGCAATCTCCGTGTGCGGAATAAGACTTCGATGCATAACAACGCATACAGTTCCACTGCACAAGGTGCCTTTGGGAACGTATGCTCATCAGACGACTCTTACGAACACAGTTTCAGAAAAGATTTTTGTAATTTCTTCATCGCCAGACTTGGAGCCGCCAGTGAATTCATCCGCAGTCGTCGCTGATCTCTCTCTTGAAGCCGCCTCGGCCGAGGATGTGCCGGCATCGCAGTATCGGATCGCCGCGAGCGCCAGCTCACAGGAACGCCGCACCCGCACGCTCAAACACGGCGATACCTTTGCGGTGTTCGATCATCGCGGCGACATGGGCAGCGAATCCGGCAGCAGCGAAGGTCTTTATCACCGCGACACGCGCATCCTGTCGCAGCTCACTGTTCTGCTGGAGGAAGCGCGTCCGCTGCTGCTAAGTTCGATGATCCAGGACGACAACACGGCATTCAGTGCCGACCTGAGCAACCCGGATCTTCTGGTCGGCGACGAGATCGCCCTGCGGCGCGAACAAGTCCACGTACATCGGCTGAAATTCCTGTGGTGCGGCGCCTGCTACGAGCGATTGCTGGTGCGCAACTTCAGCGTCAGCCCGCTGCGTGTGCGCCTGACGGTGCGTTTCGGCGCAGATTTCGCCGATCTGTTTGAAGTGCGCGGCGAACGGCGCGCGGCGCGCGGCGTCGCCAACGCCTCTCGCGCCAGCGATCGTAAGATCGAGCTGCGCTACATGGGATTGGACAAAATCGAGCGCATCACGAATTTGGAATTCGAACCGCCGCCGCAGAATTTGAATGTGTCGCGCGCCATCTACGATGTGGAACTCAAGCCGCTGCAAGTACGGCGCATTTTCGTACGCTGTGGATTGCCGGACACCGAGGCGACGCCCTGGAGCGGCCGCACCTACTATCGGCATATGCGCATCGCGCGCCATGCGCTGCGCGAATCCAGCGGCCGCGCCGCCAGTGTTGCCAGCTCGAATTCCGTGTTCAATGAAATCGCGCGGCGCGCCATTGCGGATTTGTACATGTTGGTGACGGATACACCGCTGGGCCCGTACCCGTATGCCGGCACACCCTGGTTCAGCACGCCCTTCGGCCGCGACGGCATCATCACAGCGCTCATGACGCTGTGGGCCGATCCCAGCATCGCGCGCGGGGTCTTGAGATTTCTGGCGATGACCCAGGCCACCGCGGTCGAGCCGGAACGCGATGCGGAACCCGGCAAGATCTTGCACGAAATGCGCCACGGCGAAATGGCCAATCTGCACGAAGTTCCATTTGGCCGTTATTACGGCACGGTCGATGCGACACCGTTGTTCGTGCTGTTGCTGGGCGAATACTTTGCACGCAGCGGCGATCTGGAGACAGTTCGCGATCTGTGGCCCCACGCCAAGGCAGCCTTGAACTGGATCGACACCTATGGCGACCGCGATGGCGATGGCTTCGTTGAGTACTATCGGCAAACCAAGGAGGGCCTCTCCAATCAGGGCTGGAAAGATTCTCAGGACGCCGTATTCCATCGCGACGGACACTATGCCGAAGGTCCCATCGCGCTGTGCGAGGTCCAAGCCTACGTCTACGGTGCCAAGCGCCACGCAGCCACGCTGGCCGCAGTGCTCGGCGATGAAAATCACGCGCAGCGACTGCACGAGCAGGCGGAGGCTTTGCGCAAGAATTTCGAGGCAAAATTTTGGTGCGAAGAGCTGTCGGTCTACGCGCTGGCGCTCGACGGCGCCAAGCAACCCTGCCGCGTCATTTCATCGAATTCCGGTCAGGTGCTGCTGACCGGCATCGCCAGCCCCGAGCGCGCCGAGCGCGTGGCGCGCACCTTGCTCGGTCCAGCGTGCTTCAGCGGCTGGGGAATCCGCACCTTGGGATTATCCGAACCGCACTACAATCCCATGTCGTACCACAACGGTTCGATCTGGCCGCATGACAATGGATTGATTGCATTGGGTCTGGCCCGCTACGGGCACAAACTCGCCACCGCGCAAGTTTTCTCCGCGCTGTTCGACGCCGCCTCGTACATGGATTTGCGGCGGTTACCTGAATTGTTCTGCGGATTTCTCAGGCGCCAGCACAATGCGCCGACACAGTATCCGGTCGCCTGCACGCCGCAGGCGTGGGCGAGCACCACGGTGCTGGCGCTGCTGCAGGCTTCGCTGGGACTCGAGATGATGGATGCGGCCGGCGAAATTGCGTTCTATCGCCCCGTGTTGCCGGACTTTCTCGATACCCTGCACTTGCGCAACTTGCGGCTGAGCCAGGGGTCCGCAGATGTGTTGCTGCAACGGCACGGCGCCGATGTGGCCGTTACGCAGACGCGGCGCGAAGGCAACATCTCGGTGATAGTTCGCTATTGATCCTCATCGCGGTTGGGCCGCGTTTCCGGCATCGCGAATACCACCAACAGGGTCGCGACAATACCGACGAGGGCCAATCCGTAAAATGCAATGCGCGTTCCGAAGTGATCGGCCAGCCAACCCGCCGCCGGCGTACTCAAGGTGCCGCCGATGCCGACCCCAAAGCCGACGAAGCCTAACGACAGATTGAAGTGGCGGGTGCGGCCGGCGACATCACTGACGATCAACGGCACCATGATGCCGAAGCATGCTCCGCCGATGCCATCGAGGGCCTGAACCGCAACGACCGCGGTTGGATTGGAGGTGACGGCGAAAACCAGCGCACGCAGCGGTAAGGCGCAGAATCCCAGTGCCAACACGATGCGTCGGCCGCGCTGATCAGCCAGCCTGCCCACCGAAGGCGAAGCAAGCGCCACGATAATCTGCGGCAGCACGATGCATGCGGCGATCAGCAGACTGGGATTACCCACTCGGGCCGTCATGGTGCCGCTGACCAACATCAACATGGGCGCGTTGGCGAAAGTAAACAGCATGGCGCAGGCGCTGAAAATCAAAATACGGCGATCAGCCAACACCTGCAGAAATCCGGCGCGGCTCGCGCCATCCTGGGCGGGTGCAACCGGCAGCGGCTTCGCGATCGCCACCTTGCGCAGCGGCCAGAGTGCAGCCAACGCGGGCAGCGTAAGCGCGGCGGTCAGATAGAATACCGCCCGCTCCGACACATATTGGCCGCAGGCGCCCATCAGGGCGGCGCCTACGCCATTGCCGATCGCCGCGTAACGCGCGTTTCGCCCCAGGCGAATTCCCATACCAAAGCGCCCGGCAATCACCAAGCTGATCGCCGCGGTAGCCGGCCCGAGCGTGCAGCTGGACAAGCCGTGCAGAATTTCCGCCAGGTATACGAACAGCGGGATCGGATAGATCGCAAACATCAGCGCGCAGGCGGTGAATGCCAACACGCTGAACGCGGCGACCCGAGTCTTGTTGGGCATGGCGTCGACGATTGCGCCGGCCGGCACCTGGCTGGCCATCGCTGCGACGGTGCCGATGCTCAGCGCCAAGCCGATCGAGGTTTGGGTCCAGCTTTGCGACGTGAGATACACCGCGATGAACGGGCCAAAACCGGTTTGAATATGGGCGACGAACAGATTGAACCAGTCGAGAGCCTTGCCGGCGCTCGCGGACGCGGGTACCGGCCCCGGTGCGCCCCCCGCAG
>JAXDQN010000390.1:0-3760 GCA_034667865.1 Gammaproteobacteria bacterium | reverse complement strand
ATGTCGGCGTGGGATTCACCTCGTACGAAATCGATCTATTCGGCCGGGTTCGCAGCCTCAATCACCAGCGCCTGCAGCAGTACTTAGGCTTCGAGGAGACCCGTCGCAGCACGCAAATCACGGTGATCGCCGCGGTCGCCAATTCCTATCTCACGCTGCTGGCCGATCAACAGCTGCTGCGCATTACGCAAGAAACTCTGGGCAGCCAGCAAGAATCGCTGAAGTTGGTCAAAATGAGTTTCGATGGCGGCGTGGCTACCGCGCTCGATTATCACCAGGCGGAAACCACGGTCGCGACTGCCCAAGCCAATCTCGCGCTATACAACCGACAGGTCGCCCAGGACCAAAACGCACTGGTGGTGTTGCTGGGCACGCCGCTGCCGGTGGATTTGCCATCCGGCGCCGATTTGAATGAGGAATCCCTGTTGGCCGAGTTGCCGGCCGGCCTGCCATCCGAGATCCTGGTGCGACGACCCGATATTCTGGCGGCGGAGCACAATCTGATTGCCGGCAACGCCAACATCGGTGCCGCTCGCGCTGCATTCTTCCCCCGCATCACGCTCACCGGCAGTTACGGAACCGCCAGCACGCAGCTGTCAGGTCTTTTCGATCATGGCTCGACCGCCTGGACTTTCTCGCCGCAAATCAGCCTGCCAATTTTTGCCGCGGGGGCCAATGTGGCCGCGCTGGATTTGGCCAAGGTGCAGAAGAATGTTCTGGTGGTGCAGTACGAACAGGCGATACAAAACGGCTTTCGCGAAGTCGCCGACTCGCTGGCGGGGCGAGCTACGCTCGACAGCCAGGTCGCTGCGGATCAAGCGCTGCTGGACGCGACCGACGCAAGCTTTCGCCTGGCCAGCATGCGCTTTACCGGCGGTGTCGATAATTATCTGGCCGTGCTCGATTCGCAGCGATTGCTGTACGGCGCACAGCAGTCCTTGATCGACGTGAATCTCGCGCGCCTACAGAATCTCGTGACCTTGTACAAAGCACTCGGCGGCGGCTGGCGGGAGTACAGCGAGGCAGCGGCGCGCTAACTTGCAGCGGTTTTCACTCTGTTTCCGCGTAATATCAATCATCTACGACTGATATCGGCTTTTGTTTCTAGAATACCCTTGTGAAACCACTCGCAAATCGCAGAGTGGACGCAATTCAAACCTTTGACAAAATCCGCGTTGCGTTTCAGTCATTGTCTTGTATATTCCGAGCGCAGAGTCTTGATTTACCAAGACTCACCGCGAGGCAGGAGCCTCTAAATCACTTTAAGTTTGCGTCCTAGTTCACCGTGGGGTCTACATGATCAGTGCTTGGGACTGCTTCCACTTTGCGACTCTAGAATTGGTTCGTTCGACCCCAATCAAACAGCGCTTGGTATGTGCCTATCGTCGCCATCTGTCCTCATTGCCCGAGGATCAGGTGCCGAATGAAATCCGCGAGTCGTTTGGACAGGTCATGCGTAGCTTGCACGGCGTGCAACCTCTGCGCGGCGAAGATGCGGTGGCCGCTTCGGTGCGCAAAATGTCGAATCAAGAAGCCGACGATTGCGCCGCGATGATCGTCGAGATGTTCGGCTCGATGTGCAAGTCACACGCCACTGCCGCGCGCGGCGGCACCGTGGTCCAATTGCATGCGGTGGTGGAACGCACAGCAGAGGATTTCGAAGCGCCGGATTTGGTTGCCAGCAACTAGCAGCCTATTCGTCGAGTTTGAATTCGATCGTATCCCAGCGCGTGGTTTCTTGATGCCGCGCCTGGCGGCGCAGCGCGTCCAACAGATTTCGCTCATTCCATGGACTGATTTCGTCCGCAAGGTCTTTGATTGGTTTCGGCAGCAGCTCGGTCGAACCAAAATTCTCCATCGCCACGATGGGCCGATCGGCCGCTTTCGCGAAATTCATCTGGAATTGCACCAACTCAGGCGCCATCTGATAGACCGCCGGCAGCACAATGATCACTTCACAGGGTGCGATTTGCCGCCGTAGGTCTTCGCGCTGCGATTCTTTGTCGATGGGCCGTTTGGCCTGCGGCTGACTGGTGTTGTGATAGTAAAAGGTGCCCGAAGCCTCGAGGTACTCGAACACCCGCGTGTAGTCGTCGTTTTCCACCCACGCGTGCGTGACAAACAAGCGAATCGGATTGCTCGACATTGCAGTAGTGTATCCCGCCGAAGGTCATGCGCGAAGCGCCGGGCGCCGATACAATCGGTCAGGTGCGGTTGCTGATTTACAATATACGATATGCCACCGGCACCGGACCGGCATTCCACCTTCCGGTCCCCGGAGCGGGCTATTTGCGCTCCAATCGCAGCGTGCTGGCCGGCATCACTGATTTCATCAAGCGCCAAGATCCGGACGTCGTCGGCCTCATCGAGGTCGATATCGGTTCGATCCGCACGGGGATGGTCAACCAGGCCGATTTCATTGCCCGCTCCCTCGGCCACTATTCCACCTACGAGTGCAAATACGGTGTAGCGTCGGTCAATCACATGGTGCCCATCGTCCGCAAGCAAGCAAACGCCTTTCTGGCAGCGCCGCGAGTTCGCGGCGAGCGCTTCCATTACTTCGATACCGGCATCAAGCGCCTCATCATCGAACTGGAACTGGATGATGTGGCCATCTTCCTGGTGCATCTGTCATTGAAGTTCCGGCATCGGCAATATCAGCTGCGCTATCTCTACGATTTGGTGCGCAAAACCCGCAAACCCGTAATCGTCGCCGGCGACTTCAACACCTATTGGGGCGACCACGAGATCTACCTGTTCACGCAGGCTGCCGGGTTGACCAGCGCCAATATTCACGGCCTGCCCTCCTACCCCAGCCGCAGTCCCCGTAAGGAATTGGATTTCATCCTGCACAGCGGACAAATCGAAGTGAACCGCTTCGAGATTCCTGACGTGCAGTTTTCCGATCACCTGCCGCTGATCTGCGATTTCACCGTCCACGAGTCCGTTCTGCAGGCCGCGTGACAACCACCGCCTGGTCGCTGGAGATCGACGCTGATCGCATCGGCTGGCTGACCTGCGATACGCCGAACGCTTCCACTAATGTGCTGTCCGCCGCCGTGGTGCGCGACCTGGCCGCAAAACTCGAGGACGTCGTGAGCCAGCGTCCCAATGGAGTGATCATCCGCTCCGCCAAGGCCAATGGATTCATTGCCGGCGCCGACATCAATGAATTTGTGCAGATACGCACGCCCGAGCAGGGCTTGGCGTTGGTGCAAGCCGGCCAGAAAGTCTTGCAGCAGCTCGAGGATCTGCCCTGCCCAAGCGTCGCGATGCTGCACGGCTTCGCGCTGGGCGGAGGTTTGGAACTGGCGTTGGCCTGCACCTATCGAATCGGCGCCGACGATGCCGCACTGTCGTTGGGACTGCCGGAAGTCATGCTGGGGATTCATCCCGGATTTGGCGGCACGGTGCGCAGTGTGCAGCTCATCGGCGTGCGCCCCGCCCTGGATCTCATGCTCAAGGGCAAGCCCTACAAGGGATCGCGCGCGCTGGCGGTGGGCTTGATCGACGACCTCGTCCGGCCCGCCGACCTTCTGGAGCGCGCCACGTCGCGGCTGCTGCGGGCCCCGCCGAAGGCGACGGCGCCCGTCGTCGACAAACTTTTGAATTGGGCCCCCGTTCGCCCCTTCATCGCCAGGCAAACCGCCTCGACGCTGCGGCACAGCGTGCGGCGCGATCAGTACCCGGCTCCCTACGCGATCGTCGATCTGTGGCAACACCACGGCGCCGCGGGCATCCTGAGCTATGAGGCAGAGGC
>JAXDQN010000389.1:0-3575 GCA_034667865.1 Gammaproteobacteria bacterium | reverse complement strand
GAGGTGCTGGTGTCCAGCATGTCGAAGACCTTCGACTGATAGGCGATGTACTCATCGTGCGAGATGGTGCCGTCGTTGTCGGTGTCGATCTTGTGCATCATGGCCATGCTGCGCAGACCGCGGGCGTAGCCGCCGGTCGCGAAGGTGGCGATATCGCCGCCGGTCTTATCGACGAATGTTTTCGTATCCAAAAGGCCGGTCTTGTTCTTATCGAGCATGGCGAAAATCTTTTCTTGGAATGCCAGCCATTCCGCCTTCGACATCATGTGATCGCCATCGCTATCCATCTTGGCCAATAGCCTTTCGCTGCGCAGGCCGCGGGCATAGCCGCCGGTGGCGAAGCTGGTCATGTCATCCGCAAAGGACGCGGCCGAGTAGCTCGATGCAAACGCGCAAGCCAAGATGGCGGCACGATTAAAATGTAACTTCGACATCGTGATCCCCTCCCTTATAGGTACCCGGAATCATACGCCCATGGAATCGATATACTAGGCAAATGACTCAGAAAACAGGCTTCGGCGTCCTCGGACTGATATCGCGCCTGCCGTGGTTTGCGCTTTATGCCTTCTCGGCATTCGTCTACTTTTTGGCCTACTACGTTGTGCGGCACCGCGATCACGTGATCAAAGAGCAGCTGCAAAAAGTATTCCCGGAGAAGAGCGAGGCCGAGCGCGCGGCCATACACAGGCAGTTCTTGAGGAATTTCTGCGACGTCTTGGTCGAGATGTTGAAGTCGGTCTCGATGCGTGAGGCTGACATGATTGCTCGCATGCGTCTGCTGGATGTCGGTCCGGCCCGAAAGCGCCTCGACGAAGGGCAGTCGGTCATGTTGGTCACCTCGCACCTCGGCAACTGGGAGTGGCTGGTGCACGGCATGGTGTTGCAACTGGGGCATCCGGTTGATGCCGCCTACAAGCCATTGCACGATCGGTGGGCCGAGCGGCTGATGCTCAAAGTGCGTGCGCGCTTTGGTGTCCGGCTGATTCCTGCCAAAGAATTGCTGAGCGACTTCATCAAGCGCAGGGGTGTGGTGCGGGCCCTCGGCATGAATGCCGATCAGGCGCCGGTTTCCACCGACCAACGCTACTGGACCACCTTCCTGGGCCAGGACACGGCCTTCTATATCGGCGCCGAGCAGATCGCGCGAGCCATGCGTCTGCCGGTGTACTACGTGAGCGTGCGTCGCGTGCGCCGCAGTTACTACGAAGTCGACATGCGCCCGCTGTGGGACGCTCGCGAGGTTTTGGAACCCAATCAGATTACCGAGCGCTATGCCCGGGCCTGCGAAGCCGATGTCCTGAAAAGCCCGGCCGACTGGCTATGGTCCTATCGCCGGTGGCGTCTGAAAAAGCCGTTATACGGCAATGGATGAGTCGGCTTATGATGGCCGCTCCATCGCGCCTCCGCGCGGCTTTTGGAGCCGATCATGAAATTGGACGACAGCCGCCGCAGCGATAACGTCGAGGACGAACGTGGCTCCGGCGGGGGCGGCTTAATCGGCCGCGGCACCCTTGGCATCGGCGGCACCCTGGTCGTGTTGGTGATCGGCTACTTCATGGGTGTGAGCCCCTCGACGCTGCTCAGTTTGTTGAACGGCGCCGATCCGCAACAGGCCGCCGGCAACACGCCCGCGCAGTCAACCACGGCGGCGGACGCCAATGACCCGCAAGTCGACTTCGTCCGCGCCATCCTGGGCGAGACTGAGGATGTGTGGGGCGCCTACTTCAGGAACATGGGCAAGACCTACACGCGGCCGCACTTGGTGCTGTTCTCGCGTCGGGTGAATTCAGCCTGCGGTTTCGCCAGCTCGGCTTCGGGGCCGTTCTACTGTCCCGGCGATCAGCAGGTGTACATCGATTTGTCGTTCTATCGTCAACTGGCGACCCAGTTCGGTGCGCCGGGCGATTTTGCCCGCGCCTACGTGATCGCCCACGAAGTAGGCCATCACGTACAAAATCTATTGGGGATTACCAACAAGGCGGCACAGCTCGAGGAAAGCGCCGGCAGGGTCGGCGCGAATCACGTGTCGGTCGAAGTCGAACTGCAGGCCGATTGCTTTGCCGGCGTGTGGGCGCAGCAGGCCAATCAGGCCCGCAAGATTCTCGAACCCGGCGACCTGGAACAGGGGCTGGCGGCGGCCTCCTCCGTGGGCGACGACACCCTGCAGAAGCGCGAGCAGGGCAGTGTGGTGCCCGACAGCTTCACCCACGGTACGTCTGCTCAGCGCGTGCGCTGGTTCCGCACCGGCTTCCAGGCCGGAAAGATCGAGGCCTGCAACACCTTCAATGCGGGTTCTTCGCTTTGAGCTTCTTTTCCAGATGCACCGCCAGCTGTGCCAGGGTGGGGTAGTCGAACAGTTCGGTGAGTTCGATCAGGCCGGGGAAGTCGCGCTCGATGTTCTCGTGAATCTCGATCAGCTTGAGCGAACTCGCGCCGATCTCGAACAGGTTGTCGTTCACGTCGATGCGTTTGCCCGGTAGGGCGGTTTCGCAGATTGTTTGCAGTTGCGCGGCCAAGCCTTCGCCCGCCATGCGGCTGTCGCCCTGAGTCTCGCGCAAGGCCTTCAATTCCTTCAACTCCGCATCGAACTCGCCATCGATGTAGCCCTGTTCCAGCAGGTGGCGTTGTACTTTGCCGCTGGTGGTCTTGGGGATGCGCTTGGTGGGGATGACTTGCGCCACTTCGAGGCCGGTGTGCTCATTGATCAGCCGGCCCACGGCGGCGGCGGTGGACAGAAACTCTTCCATGCTGCCGCGATGGAGCACGAACATCACCAGTTCTTCGCCCTGCGAGCCGGGTACGGCGACGCCCGCGGCCACCACCTTGTTCAAGTCGAGGCCCGGTGCGCGCTGCGCGATATTTTCCAGGTCGTAGGGATAATAATTCTGGCCGTTGACGAAGATGATCTCTTTGGCGCGACCGGCGATGTACAGGCCGGCTTCGTGATAGACGCCAAGATCGCCGGTATCGAGCCAGCCGTCTTTGTCGATGGCCACCGCGGTGGCCGCTGGATCGGCAAAATAGCCCTGCGTCACGGCAGCCCCGCGAATCAAAATGTGCCCCACCTTGCCGTCGGGTAAACCGACCCGGGAGTCATCGGCAATGAGCATCTCGGAGTTTTCCGGCACATGGCCCACGCACATGAGCTCCAAGGCATCGCGTGCCTCGGCAGGATTCACTTCAATCTGATTGCCGACGCTGAGTTTATGGCGGTTTACCCGAATCCAGCGATAGTCCTGGCCGGCTTCGGGCAGCCCGGCGGCGAGCGTGGCTTCCGCCAGGCCATAAACGGGGTACATGGCGCTGCGCTTCAGGCCCGTATAAGCCATGGCAGTCATGAATTCATTGCACAGCGGCACGGAAATGGGCTCGGCGCCGTTGTAGATCAGCCGCACATGCGACAGATCGACGTCCTCGAGCTTGCGGTCGCCCAGGACTTTCAAAAAATGCCGATAGCCGAAGTTCGGCGAGGAGGTCACGGTGGCGCGCTTGCGCGCGGCCAACTGCATCCACAACAGCGGCCGTCGCACGAACAGGTCCGTGGGCATGAGATTGATGCTGGTGCCGATGGCGAA
>JAXDQN010000388.1:0-4002 GCA_034667865.1 Gammaproteobacteria bacterium | reverse complement strand
TCTCGCGCACGGTGTAGCGCGCCAAGAGCTTGTAGATGACGCCTTGGACGGCCGGCTCCACCACCTCGCCTTGGACGTCATCGGGAAGGTCCCTGGCGGCCGCCGCGATTCGCGCCGGGTCGATGGCATAGCGCACCACCAGATCGACGCCGAGCGATAGTCCCTCGATCGACTGAAACGGCGCTTCGCCATTGGCCTTGCCGCTGTTCTCCGGTCTATAAACCTGATCCCGCAATGAGAAGCGGCGCACCTGGTAGAGTGCCGGCAGCGCCCATAGGCTGCCGGCGGTAAAGACCTCCACCTGGCCGGTCAAAGAGCTGTTTCTGACGGCCATCTGCCCGCGCGGCACGGTCTGCACCGGCGGGTAGCGCCATACCACGAATAGCGCCAGTGCCGCCGCCGTGGCGCCGATAAGCGCTATTCGCACCGCTTTGAGATTCAGAAATTCCGTCACTCGCGCGTTCCATTCAGCCATGATTGCCACCTCCGATCGCTACTCTGGAGCGCAAATCTGCTGCCGTGATGATGCAACTGTGGCAAAGCAATGGCGGGCGAGGGGAACCGGAACAGGGTTGCCCCGTTCCAACGGTCGGGTTGAATTTGTTAAAAAGGGAAAGTAATGACGCCGAGCTCGAGTTCCAAGGATCAAGACCGAATCGCTGCCGCCTCGACCTGGGTCATTCCGCTGCAGCAGGAAATGGCCAAAGTCATCGTCGGCCAGAAGCACCTGCTGGATCGGCTGCTGATTGCATTGTTAACCAATGGCCACGTGCTGCTCGAAGGCGTGCCGGGCCTGGCCAAGACGTTGGCGCTGAAGACCTTGGCCGGCTGCATCGCCGTTCAGTTCAAGCGACTGCAATTCACCCCGGACATGCTGCCGGCCGACATCGTCGGCACCATGATTTACAGCCCACAGGATGGAGGGTTTCGCACCAAGCACGGTCCGATTTTCTGCAATCTAGTTCTTGCAGATGAAATAAATCGTGCGCCGGCCAAGGTGCAGAGCGCGCTGCTGGAGGCCATGCAAGAGCGGCAGGTCACCATCGGCGATGAGACTTATGCGTTGCCGACGCCCTTTTTAGTGCTCGCCACCCAAAATCCGCTGGAGCAGGAGGGCACCTATCCATTGCCTGAAGCACAGATCGATCGATTCATGATGAAAGTGGTGGTGAGCTATCCGAATCGCAGCGAGGAGCGCGCCATCCTCGATGCCATGGCCACGACTGCCCCGATGGCCGTGCCCCGCAATGTTGTGACTGCCGCGCAAATCATCGAGGCGCGCCATGTGGTCGACACGCTGTACGTAGATGACAAGATTCGCGACTACATCGTCGATGTGGTGCTGGCCACGCGTCCGCCAACCGCGGCGGCGATGAAATTGGACGGCTTCATTCAGACCGGCGCGTCGCCGCGCGCGACCATTGCACTGACCTTGGCTGCCCGAGCCATGGCCTTTTTGAGCGGCCGTCATTTCGTGGTGCCGCAGGATGTGAAAGCCGTGGCCATGGACGTTCTGCGCCATCGCGTGGCGGTGACCTATGAAGCCGAGGCCGAAAATATTTCGCCGGAAAATGTCATTGAGACAATTTTGAGCACCTTGCCCGTTCCGTAAAAGACATGGCGACGCCTCCCGTCAAATCCCAAGTCATGAGCAGCATGCGGCAGCTCGAAATACGCACGCGCCGCTTGGTCAATGACAGTCTGTCCGGTGCCTATCACTCGGTGTTCAAGGGCCGCGGCATGGATTTCGACGAAGTGCGCGAGTACACGCCGGGCGACGAAGTTCGAACCATCGATTGGAATGTGACGGCGCGCGCGGGCCGCCCGTTCGTCAAGAAATTCACCGAGGAACGCGAGCTGACGATTTTCCTGTTGGTGGACATCAGCGCCTCGGGAAACTTCGGCTCCGGTACTTTGAGCAAGCGCGATCTGGCCGCCGAACTGGGGAGCGTGCTGGCGTTTTCGGCCATTCGCAACAGCGACAAAGTGGGCCTGCTGCTCTATACGGACCGCGTCGAGCGCTACTTGCTGCCCAAGAAGGGCAGACGACATGTGCTGCGGGTGATCCGCGACATTCTTTATCATCAGCCCGAAGGCAAAGGCACCGACAGCGTGAAAGCGCTGGATGTGGTCAATCATGTGCTGCATCGGCGCGCCATCGTATTTCTGATCTCCGATTTCGAAACCAGTAAAGACCCGCAAGCCGCGCGCGCCGAGTTGCGGCGCGCGATGCGTCAGACCAATCGTCGTCACGATCTGATCGCCGTGCACGTCGAGGATCCGCGCGAAAAGGAGCTGCCCAATGTAGGTATTGTCGCGCTGGAAGATGCGGAAAGCGGCGAGATCGTCGAGCTGGACACGAGCCGGGCGATAGTACGGCAACGCTTCAAGGAACACGCCTTGGAGCGCAGCCGTCGCTTGGTAATGGATTTTCGCGCCGAAGGCATCGACACACTGCAGTTGCAGACCGACATGCCCTACATGCCTGCGCTGCAGCGTTTCTTCAAGACGCGAGTGCGCGGCCGCGTATGAGGTGGAGCGGCAGGGTGGCATTGAGCATTCTGCTGCTTGGCGGCTGCGGCCCGCTGTGGGCGCAGGCGTCAGCCCCCGTCGCCCCGGCGCGAGAAGCTCCGCTCGAGGATATTCGAGACATTCGCGCACCCAAGTCGAGTTTGACGCTGACCCAGGCGCCGCTGTGGCCCATGGCCGTGGGCGCGCTGTTGCTGGCAGCGGCCGGCTACGGCGTCTGGCGGTGGCGCCGGCGTCAGGTGCGCGGCCCGGCACTCGAGCCCTTTGAGCTCGCCCTGCAGCAACTCGATGAGGCGCGCCGTCGCATGCAACCGGCGGCGGGACGGGAATTTGGCGGTAGGGTGTCGGACATCGTGCGGCGCTACATCGAGCTGCAGTTCCGCGTGACGGTTACGCAACGCACCACCCAGGAATTTTTGCAGGACCTGCTGAGTTCTTCGAGTACGCCCCTGGCTCAGCAACAGCCGTTGCTCGCCGAGTTCTTGCAGCAAAGCGATCTGATAAAATTCACCGGCGACTCGCTGACCTTGCCGACACTCGAGGCGCTGCTGCAGAGCGCGCGCCACTTGGTGCGGGAAACCGCGCACGCCGCAACCCAACATGCTTCGATTCCTGCAACCTGAGTGGTTTTGGTTGATGACGCTGCTGCCGCTGCTGTGGTTATGGCGCGGGCGGCGCGGACCGGTCGCGGCGATCGAATACCCGGACGTGAGCCTGGCTCGCGCCGTGGCGCGCAGTAGCCGCAGCCGCATCGGCAAATGGGTATGGGTGCTGCCCATCCTGGCAGCTGCCTTGATGATCGTCGGTCTGGCGCGGCCGCAGCGGCAAGACAGCCGGGTCGAGGTCACGGCCAACGGCATCGACATCCTGCTGGCGTTGGATGTGTCGGGCTCGATGCAGGCGCTCGATTTCAAGGCCGAAGGCCGCCGGCTCAATCGCATCGCCATCGTCAAATCGGTAGTGTCGAAATTTATCGAGGATCGCCCCAACGATCGAATCGGGCTGCTGGCCTTTGCCGGTGCGCCTTACTTGGTGAGCCCACTCACTCTCGATCACGATTGGCTGCAGCAAAACCTCGAGCGTGTGGACGTGGGCGGCGTCGATGACGGCACCGCCATCGGTTCCGCCATTGCCGCTGCGGTAAACCATCTGCGCGAAACCCGCGCCAAATCCAAGGTCGTCATCTTGCTCACCGACGGAGTGAACAATACCGGCAAAATTGCGCCGATTGCCGCGGCGGAAGCGGCTCAGGCGCTCGGCGTGAAGGTGTATACCATTGGCGTCGGTGTGCGCGGGGAAGCGCCCATTCCGGTGAAGGACGAGCACGGCAATTCACACATCATCATGGCCCGGGTGGATGTGGATGAAAAAACCTTGCAGACGGTCGCGGATCTCACCGGTGGGCGGTTCTATCGGGCGACGGATACGGATTCGTTGCGAAAGATCTACGATCAAATCAACAGCTTCGAGAAG
>JAXDQN010000387.1:0-4077 GCA_034667865.1 Gammaproteobacteria bacterium | reverse complement strand
CGAGTGTCCTCTTCAACGCCGACGGATCGATTCCATGAGCGAGTAGGTCGCGAGCGAATTCGTGGCGCGCCCTGGCTCGCTCGAGGGGGACATCAGGGTAAGTTCCTAGAGCAAGCGTTTTGCCCTTCTGTGCAAATCGATACGCGAATCGCCACCAGCGCCCACCCCTCGGTGTCACCAAGAGGTACAAGCCCCTGCCATCAGTCACCTTGCGTAAGTAACGTACCGGCTTGAGGGCACGCAGCTCGCTTTCGGTCAACATGCGAGCAATTGAGTTCTGGTGCAGTGGCGGTCTGCATTCGCGGTAGCTGCGGCGCGCTTATCGACTACGGCGCCGCCGTCGCACTCCAACGCATGCGACCAAAGTTGCTTCAGGGAGCAAAATCGGCGTGGAGCGTCGCGGCCGAACGAGAATTGGCGCTTGCGAATGCGATGCGCCAATTCAATGCCCGCAAGCGTGACGGCCGCCGTCGCAAAAGACTTAAGGGCAAGCATCGGCGCGCATCGGCGCGCAGCGGCGCTTTATTGCTCGATGATCCTGCTCGACGATGTTGTTGAGATAGCGCCGACTTCGCACCACGACGGACCGCCACCCAGGGTGCTCTTGTCGCAGCGAGCGCAACGCCCTGTGAGTTGCCGCATTGCCATCGAGATTTACCTTGCGGGGGCGCCACGGATGCTGGGTCTTAAGCGCTTTGCCGAAGAATGCTCGCGCAGCCGATTCGCTGCGATCTGTACACAGCAGGGAATCCACGGTTTTTCCGTATTTATCCACGGCTCGGTAGAGGTAGTGAGCGCCGCCCCGGACTGAAACCGCGGTCTCATCCATTCTCCAAGAGGAATGCACCCGCCGAGCGAAGCGACCCCAACGCTTCTCGAACTCGGGCACGTAACGCTGAACCCATCGCAAAATAGTCGAATGAGACACGACGATGTCACGCTCGGCCAGCATCTCGACCAGGTCACGGTAGCTCAGTCGGTAGGTGAGATACCAACGTACGCACAACTCAATGATTTCGGGCTGGAATCTGCGGCGGCGATAGATCGGATCTCGCGCGATTGCGATAGTCATTGTGGCTCCTCGCAAAAGCTGGAATCTTAGTCCGCGCTCTTAATGCACCAGAACCGGAAGTTACCCCGGAAATACCCGACCGCCTACGATCCAAACCGTACCTCGGATTGTAGGAAAATGCAATATTTCCCGGTGTTTTCGCCACTTTCCGATCTTCTCCGATCGTTAGCGAACGATGAGTTGGTGGGCCCGCTCGGACTCGAACCGAGGACCAAGGGATTCACTCTGCCCCGCCGTTTCCGGAGGGAGTGGACTATCTCTTCACCCCAGAGGGGTGCGGGACGCTCTAGCCTGTTATTAAGCGCGACTGATACGCGCTCAGGTAGTCTCTGCACCTTCCGGCGGTGCACCGCCGGCTTGGCTCAGGGTTGCCAACAGCATCGATGCTGGTGAGGTTTCCCTGAATTCATCCCGTCCACTTCGCACCTTGCGATGCGAAGGCACCATTAAATTGATGAGTCCCCTGCTCTAACCAACTGAGCTACAGGCCCGACGGCGCGAATGTTACCACGGGCTACACGGGGTGCGCCCTTGGGTTATCGTACGGCGCTTGTGAAAACCCCGGCCCTACCCGATTTCCCCATCAAAGAGGCGTTGCCGGAGCTCGCAAGCGCCATAACGAGCCGTGCCGCCGTACTGCTCGAGGCTGCGCCGGGTGCTGGAAAAAGCACCATCGTCCCGCTCGTGCTGCTCGATAGCAGTTGGCTGAAGGACCGAAAAATATTGATGCTGGAGCCGCGGCGCATCGCCGCGCGCGCCGTCGCCAATCGCATGGCCAGCCTCATGAACGAACCTGTCGGCCGCACGGTGGGATTTCGCACCCGTCTCGAAACCCGCGTCAGCCGCGACACCCGCATTGAAGTGGTGACCGAAGGCATTCTCACGCGGATGCTGCAGGAGGATTCCGCGCTGGCCGGCATCGGCTGTGTCATTTTTGATGAGTTTCACGAACGCAGCCTGAACGCCGATCTTGGGCTGGCGCTGTGCGTCGAATGCCAACAGACACTGCGCGAGGATCTGCGCATTCTGGTGATGTCCGCCACGCTGGACCTCGAACCACTGTCGCATCTCCTCAAAGGCGCGCCCATCGTTTCGGCGCACGGCAGAAGCTTCCCGGTGACCACCCACTACGTGCCGCGACGCAATGACATACCGCCGGAGCTGCAGGTCTCGCAAGTTGTGCGGTCAGCTCTCCAACAACACACCGGCGATGTTCTGTGCTTTCTGCCGGGAGCTGCTGAAATCCGGCGCGTGCAGCGCAACCTGGAGGAAGTGGGATTGGATCGCAATATCCGCGTGCTGCCTCTGTACGGGGATCTTGAAGGGGCTGCGCAAGACGCCGCACTCGCGCCCGCAGCGGCAGGCCAACGCAAAGTCGTGCTGGCCACCAGCATCGCCGAGACCAGTCTGACAATTGAAGGCGTTCGGGTGGTGGTCGACTCCGGCATGCGTCGTTATTCCGAATTCGATCCCACCACCGGCATGAGCCGGCTGGAAACCGGCAAAGTGTCGCAAGCTGCTGCGGACCAACGACGCGGCCGCGCCGGCCGACTGAGCGAGGGCGACTGCTACCGTCTTTGGTCAGAGGGCACTCATGCATCGTTGAGCGCGCAAACGCCGCCTGAGATCTTGCATGCCGATCTGGCGCCCCTGGCTTTAGAGCTGGCCTGTTGGGGCGCGGTCGACGCGAACAGTCTTGCCTGGCTCGATCCCCCGCCGTCGGCGCCGCTGGCCCAAGCCCGTGACCTCTTGAGTCGCCTTGAAGCCATTGACCACCAAGGTCGCATCACGCCGCACGGTCGAGCGCTCGAGAGCATCGGCATGCACCCTCGCCTTGCGCACATGCTGGTCAAGTCCCGCGAGCTCGGCGCCGCCCGACTCGCCTGCGATCTTGCCGCAATCTTGAGCGAACGCGACATACTCCGATCGAGCCCCGGGAGTCGCGATGCCGATTTGCGGTTACGCGTCGCCGTCCTGCGCGGCGATGCGCGCGACCTGCCCTCGGGGTTCGCCGTGGACAGTCGCGCAAAAAGTCAGGCGCAGCGCAGTTCAAATCAGTGGCACAGAGACTTTGCCCGTACCGAGCACGACAGCGCCGATCCGCACGAGGTCACCGGCATCCTGCTGGCGTGGGCCTATCCTGATCGCATCGCGCGCGCCCGCGGCGACGGGGGACGCTATCTGCTGTCCAATGGCAGTGGTGCCCGCTTCGGCGAACCACAAGCGCTGACGAAATCCGAGTTCATTGTGGCGGCGGAACTTGACGGCGCCGACCGCGAGGCACGGATCTTCCTCGCGGCGCCCATCACGCTTGCCGACCTTGAGAAATATTTTGCCGCGCAGATCAACGCAAGCGCGCAGATTCGCTGGGACGATCGCGAGGGGCTGATTCGGGCGCAGCACGAACGTCGCCTCGGGGCCCTGGTGCTCGATTCCTCGGATATTCGCAATCCAGACCCGCAAGCCATGCAAGAGGCGGCGCTGCAGGGAATGCGGGCGCTCGGGATCGCGAGATTGCCGTGGACCAAGGAACTGCAGCAATGGCGCGCGCGCGTGATGCTTTTGCGCCAGTTCAACGTGCCCGCGCCGCAACCATGGCCCGACTTGAGCGATGCGGCACTTGAGAGAACTCTGGATCAGTGGGCTCCGGCGTGGATCACCGGCATTTCCCGCCGCGATCATTTCGCCAGGATGGACCTGGGCAATGCGCTGCGTTCGTTTATCACGCACCCGCAGTCCGCCATACTCGAGCGGGAGGCGCCGACGCACTTCACCGTGCCCAGCGGCTCGCACATTCCCCTCGACTACTTGGACGGCGACACCCCCACGCTTTCCGTGCGCCTGCAGGAGCTGTTTGGCCTGACGCAGACACCGGCGGTAGCTGCCGGGCGCCAACCCCTGTTGCTGAAGATGCTGTCGCCGGCTGGCCGGCCGGTACAAATCACCCGCGATTTGATCAGCTTTTGGAATCGCGGCTATCACGAAGTAAAGAAGGATTTGAAGGG
>JAXDQN010000386.1:0-8253 GCA_034667865.1 Gammaproteobacteria bacterium | reverse complement strand
CGCGGGGGGCGGCGCGCCCGCCGGCGGCGGCACCCCCAATGTCGATGCCAGCGTGACAATCTGGGCCGACGTCGCCACCAATGCCCTCATCGTGACGGCGCCGCCAAAAATCATGAAATCGCTGATGGCCGTGATCGACAAGCTCGATATCCGCCGCGCCCAGGTGCAGGTGGAAGCCATCATCGTCGAAATCGATGTGAACAAGAGCTCGAATATCGGCGTGCAGTGGCTGTTGTTCGGCCAAGGCAGCACGACCGTGCCTGCGGGCATCGTCAATCTACCGGGTGCCGGCACCAGCATCGTCGATCTGGCGGCGGCGGCATTGACCGGCGGCACCATCAACACCACCACCGGCGTGCCCGCCATCAGCAGTTCCACGGTCGGCACCGGCGCCTCGGTGGCGATTGGCCGCGTCTCCAACAACGGCGTGAGCTTTGCTGCACTGGTGCAGGCGCTGCGCAGCGATGGCAGCAGCAATATCATTTCCACCCCCTCGTTGATCACCATGAACAACGAAGAAGCGGAGGTGAAGGTCACGCAGGAAATCCCGCTGGTCACGGGATCTTTTTCCAATACCACGACCGCGGTCGGCGGCACCACCAGCCCCTTCCAGACCATCCAGCGCGAAGAGGTCGGCACCATTTTGAAGGTCACGCCGCATATCAACGAGGGCAACTCGGTGCAGCTGAAGATCGAACAGGAAGACTCCTCTCCCGGCGCCAAGCTGACCGATTCGGCCGACATTTCCACCAACAAACGCTCGATCAAGACCACGGTGTTGATCGAGGACGGCGGCATCATCGTGCTGGGCGGCCTGATTTCAGACACGGTGACCGAGACCGAGGACCGGGTGCCCGGATTGGGCGCCATTCCCTTGATCGGCAATCTGTTCAAATCGCGCAGCAGTTCGCGTCAGAAGAAGAACCTGTTGGTGTTCATCCGGCCGAAGATCATGCGTAACGCCGATGACACCGAGGGCGTCAGCGAGGCGAGCTACAACGACGTGCGCCGCAGCCAGCAAAATTTGAATCACGGCAAGATCATGCTGCTGCCGGGCCAGAAGCAGCCGGCTGTGCCGCCCATACCCTCAGGCATAGCCCTGCCCGCGGCGCCGCCGGCCTCCGATACCAACCCGCAGGGAGCCCTGCCCCTGACGCTGCCGCCGCAACCGACGCCGACGCAATCGGTACAGCCGGCGCCCTCGACGCAATGAACGCCGAGCTGCAAGAGGCCGGACAGGAGCGCAAGCTGTCCTTTCCGTTCGCCAAGCGCCACGGCGTGCTGGTTCGCGGCATCGCCGATGGCGTGGCCGACACCGTCTGCCGCCCTGGCGTGACTCCCCAGAGTCTCGCCGAAGTGCGGCGCTTCGCTGGTGTGCCGCTGAAGCTCGAACGCGTGAGCGTCGAAGCCTTCGATTCCATGCTGCGCCTGGCTTACGAAGCAGGCTCGGGCGCTGCCATGCAGATGCTCGAAGGCTTGGACGGCAACAACGATCTGGCGCATCTGGCCGACGACATTCCCGAGTCGTCCGACTTGCTCGAAAGCGACGATGAAGCGCCCATCATCCGCTTGATCAATGCCTTGTTGACCCAGGCCGTCAAAGAGAACGCGTCGGACATTCACATCGAGCCCTATGAAAACCGCCTGGTGATCCGCTTCCGCGTCGATGGCGTGCTGCGCGAAGTGCTGCAGACAAAGCGCGCGGTCTCGGCACTGGTGGTCTCGCGCATCAAAGTCATGTCGAAGCTCGACATCGCCGAACGGCGTCTGCCGCAGGACGGCCGCATCTCGCTGCGCATTGCCGGCCGCGCGGTGGACGTGCGCGTCTCGACCCTGCCGTCCGGGCATGGCGAGCGCGTGGTGCTGCGTTTGCTCGACAAGCAGGCCGGGCGAATCGAATTGACCTCGCTCGGCATGGATGCGGTCACGCAAAACGCCATGGATGAAATCATCCATAAGCCGCACGGCATCATCCTGGTCACCGGACCCACCGGCTCGGGCAAAAGCACGACGCTGTACGCCAGCTTGGAGCGCATCAACGACAACACCCGCAACATCATGACGGTCGAGGACCCCATCGAGTACTACATCGATGGCATCGGCCAGACGCAGGTGAACACCAAGGTCGAAATGACCTTCGCGCGCGGCCTGCGCGCCATCCTGCGCCAGGACCCCGATGTGGTGATGATCGGCGAAATTCGCGACCTGGAGACGGCGCACATCGCCGTGCAGGCCAGCTTGACCGGCCACTTGGTGCTCTCCACCCTGCATACCAACACCGCCGTGGGCGCGGTGACTCGCCTCAGGGACATGGGCATCGAGCCCTTTCTACTGTCATCCAGCTTGATCGGCGTAATGGCGCAGCGTTTGGTGCGCGTGCTCAACCCGTCGAACCGCGAGAAGTTTCAGGCCGGTGAATACGAGCGCCGCCTGCTGAATCTCGATCTCAATGGCCCTCCCATGGAACTGTACCGGCCGAGCAGCGAGCCCGGCATGGGCTACCGCGGCCGCACCGGCATCTATGAGCTCATCACGGTCGACGATCACATGCGCACCATGATCCACGATGGATCATCGGAGCAGGAACTGGAGCGTTATGCCCGTGCCTCCAGCCCCGGCATCCGCGACGATGGGCGGCGCAAGATCATGGCCGGCGATACGACGTTGGAAGAAGTCTTGCGCGTCACGCGCGAGGACTGATGGGAGCGTTCGAATACACGGCGCTCGATGCGCAAGGCCGCGAACGCAAAGGCCTCATCGAGGGCGATACGCCGAAGCATGTGCGGCAAATGTTGCGCGACAAGCAACTGCTGCCGATGGACATTCAGGAAACCATCAAGCAGGAACAAACGCAGGGCCGCCGCCGCCGACGCCCCTTCGTGCGCCGCGGACTCTCCACGCTGGACCTGGCCCTCCTGACCCGGCAAATGGCCACCCTGCTGCGCTCCGGGCTGCCCCTGGAAGAAACCCTGCAGGCGGTGGCCGAACAGACCGAAAAGCCCCGGGTGCAGCGCATCGTGCTCGGCGTGCGCAGCAAAGTGGTCGAAGGCCATCCCTTGGCCGACGGCCTGCGCGACTTCCCGCAGGCCTTTCCGGAAATCTACCGGGCCACCGTGTCGGCGGGCGAACAGTCCGGCAAGCTCGATCAGGTGCTGGAACGCCTGTCGGATTACACCGAATCACGCCAGGTGATGGGCCAGCAGGTCAGCAATGCCTTGGTGTACCCCATTGTGCTGATGGTGTTGTCCTGCGCCATCGTGTCCTTCCTGCTGGCCTATGTGGTGCCGCAAGTGGTTGCGGTATTCGAGTCCAGCAATCAGCAGCTGCCGATTGCCACCCGCATCCTGATCGGCATGAGCGATCTGATCCGCCACTACTGGTTCTACGCCCTGGCCGTGATCGGCGCCGCGATTTGGGGATTTTTACGCTGGCTGAGGGCCCCGGCGGCCCGCATGCGCTGGCATCGCTTCCTGCTGCGGGTTCCGTTGATCGGCAAGCTCATCCGGGGCGTCAACACCGGACGCTTTTCACGCACCTTCAGCATTTTGACTGCAAGCGCCGTGCCGGTGCTCGAAGCACTGCGCATTTCCGCGGAAGTGGTCACCAACATGCCCATGAAGGCCGCCGTCGAGGAAGCTGCCTCGCGCGTCCGGGAAGGCGCGCCCATCGGTAAGTCGCTGGCGACGCGCAAGTTGTTTCCGCCCATGATGATCCACTTAATCAGCAGCGGCGAAAGCAGCGGCGAGTTGGAAAAGATGCTGGAGCGCGCCGCTACCAATCAAGAACGCGAGATGGACGGATTGTTGTCGAATTTGACCAACTTGCTGGGTCCGTTCATGGTGGTGTTCATGGGCGCCATTGTCATGTTCATCGTGATAGCCCTGCTGCTGCCAATATTCCAACTCAACGATCTAGTCAAATAAGCAACTGTGCGCTGGGGTCTTGCACGTGAACCGCGTTTCCGTTTATAACGCGCGCGTGTCAGTTCATTGGTAAAGCTTACGCACCATGAGCGAAAAGCCGGAATCCGAAGAATTCGAGGAAGAGGACGCGGAAGATACGCCTCCCGGCAGCGATGATGTCGACGTGGATCACATCATGCGCGACGTCGATTCGCAGCGTCGGCGCGCGCCGAAGGGCGCCGAGCCGGCCTGGCGGCGGCTCGAGCGGGTGATGGAGGAGCGGCGCACCAAAGAACTGTTAAGTGACTTCGACGATTATGAAATCTCGGGGGCGGACCAGGATTTCGACGGCGAGGACGACGGCGAAAAAACCAGCCGCAAGAAGAAAAAGCCCTCGTAACAGCCCGGCCCAGCCCCTCGGTTAACGTGTTGGTGGACCGACTTTAAAGAGGTGTTCCTTCTCGCAGTTCAAGGACTTGCGGGGCTTTCTTGCTTTGTAATCACATTGAGCCGTTAGATAAAGACAGCCGCGGAAACTCCGAAGCGCGCTGCGAGCGAGCGAGCCTGACGCGCATTGATTTCGCGCTTTCCACTCAGCACTTCGCTCACATTTGACTGCGAACCGAAGTCTTCGGCTAGATCGATTTGTCGTAGCTTCCTTTGTTCCATGAGAAATTGAAGGACCGCCGCTGGCGAGGCGGTTGGAATTTCCACGTTCTGCTCTTCATAGTCACTCACGAAAGCGCTTACGACATCCAGCAAGCCCGTGAGAATATGATTTTCACGATCGCCAACTCTGTCGATCAGGGTATTCATAAGGGACACCATTTCCTTGTAGTGTCGCTCACTGCCAATAGCGCGCAATTTAACGTGAGTCTGACTCTCCAGCTCACGCCAAGCCGGTGCAAGGGCTTCAATATTTTGAATAGCTGCGCTTGTCATGGCTTCATTCTCTTGTTCCGTTTACGTTTCACTTTCCGCATCGCTTCCGACCAATCGTCATACTCTGCATTAAAGCGGCCTGTGGCTTGACGCTTTAACCGAGGGGCTGGAGAGCCCAGCGTCAGGCGCCTAGGTTTCGTTTCGCTTAGCGGCCGCTCATGCGGGTTTCTGGCGGGCGTAGGGCACGAAGCCCTTGTACTCGGCGTCGTAGTAACCGAATGGCGGCGTGAAGGCATGCTGGTCGACGAAACCCATCATCTTCCAGCCTGAAGCCTGGTAGTTACCGCCGTACTTCGGCGAGGTAAACATGCCGAGCACCGTCAGCATGCGGGTGGTATCGAAGAACGCGGTTTTATCGACCGTCTTCAAGAAAGTGATTTGCCCATCGGATCGGGTGGCCGCAAATGCCGTGCCGGGATGCGCCGAGCGGAATTGCTGTTGGAATTCGCTCAAACCCTTGCGAAACTCAGGCGCCATGGGCGCAAAATAAGTCGCCAGGGAGCGGTCGATGAAGTACACGGCATGCGCTTCACGAGCGCCCGGCGTCGCGCCGCTGGGGACGATTTGCGCGCAGATGGCATCCACGTCGGCTCCGTCTGCCGCACTGAAAAACTCGAAATGCGCCGGCGTCAGGTCGACAGGCAATTGTTCGGCATGATGCGCCGCCGCGGCAATGCCCGGCCACTGCGAGGCCACCCACAAGCTGGTGAACATGCCGCCGCTCGACAGCATGAATGAACGCCGCGAGATTTCAGCTTGATCGTCGTGTGAACTCATGCGGCCTCACTGCTGCAGGTTGATGTTAAATCTCATTGCGCTGGGCGAATTGCCCGATGTGATCGGCGGCGCGAAATGCCAATGCCTGGATGGTCATGGTCGGCTGACCGCGACCGGAAGTCACGAAGCTCGAACCGTCGCAGATGAACAGGTTCGGCACATCGTGGGTGCGATGATACTTGTCAACCACTGAGGTCGCAGGATCGTTTCCCATGCGGCACGTACCCAGCAGATGCACGCCGCCACGCGCCAGCCGCGGCGCGGCGCGCCAGACTTTCTCGGCACCGGCGGCCTGCATAATTTCGTAGGCGCGGTCTTGCAGGAACTGGGCGGTCGCCAAATCGTCCGGATGATCTTTATAGGTAACCCGGATCGCGGGCATGCCCCACGCATCTTTGAGCGTCGGATCCAATGTGACGTTATTGGTCTCTTGCGCCAGCGAGGTGCAGTGGCCCGCGGCAATCATCGAACGGCTGAAGCCTTCGAGCCGTTGTTTGTAGTCGGCGCCCCAGCGCGGCAGATCTCCGCCCGCAGCGAGCGCCCATCCGATCGGCTGAGAACCCATGCGGGCATCGATGCCTCCGCCGCCATAAAATCCGCGCTTCGGATCGGCGTCGTAAAAATCATGCAGAATGCGCGTGACCTGCACGCTTTTGTACTCGTTCAGTTCGTGCTCGAACTGCGCGTACACGCCCGAGCCCTGATTGAACATCAGATTCTTGCCGACGTAACCGCTGGAATTAGCCAGCCCTTGCGGAAAAAGCCCGCTTGCCGAATTGAGCAGCAAGCGCGAAGTTTCGCCGCCATTGGCCGACAGCACCACAGCCTTGGCCTTTTGAAATTGTTCGGCTTTATTGCCGTCGAAGTAGTGCACGCCGGTGCTTCGGCCGCGTTTATCGAGCGCCACGTTGAACACATAGCTGTGCGTGCGGATCTCGCAGCGGCCGGTGGCCTCCGCCGCCGGAATCATGTTGTAGAGCACCGAGGACTTCGCCATCGCTTCGCATCCCATGCCGATGCAAAAGCCGCAGTTGATGCAGGCGGGCCGCCCTCTGTAAGCCTTGGATACGATGGCCATGGGCGCGGGGAAGGCATGCAATCCCAAGCTCCGTGAGCCCTTCTCCAACAGCACGCCGGAGGACTTCACCGGCAGCGGCGGCATCGGATAAGGTTTGCTGCGAGGTGGGTCGAAGGGGCTGGCGCCGGCCAATCCGGACACGCCGATCTCCCAGTCCACCTTGGTGTAATACGGTTCAAGCTCCTGATAGGAAATCGGCCAGTCCGCGAAGCTCGTCCCAGGAATCGCGCCAAGCAGCGTGCGCTCGTTGAAATCGTTCTCGTGGAAGCGCCAAAAATTGGCGGTGTAGTGCGCGCTGCTGCCGCCCACGATGCGCGCGTAGACCAGCGAATTGCCCCAGCGCGGACGTTGCGCCGTCTCGGCAGCGCTCACCCGGAAAGTCTGCGGAGAAATATTTGGATCGTTGGTGATGCCGCTCAAATAGTTGTATTTGAGTTCGTCGTGCTCGAAATCACCGGGCCCTAGCCGCGGCCCCTGCTCCATCACCACCACGCTGAAGCCCGCGATCGACAGCTCTCGGGCGATGACGCCGCCGGCGGCGCCCGAACCCACGACGACGAAGTCTACGGTCTCGCTGGGCTTGAAAGTGCGTCTGGTCAAGGTGCTTGGATGTTGCACATGGCGCAATTCCGCCGTCAAGGCCATGAAGCGGTTGTGTCAAAATATTGTATGACCCCCAAAGAACACTACTCGCAACGCGCGCGCGAACTTGAGGCGCGGATCGCACACTTCGACCTCTTGCATGCACGAATAGGGAGCATACGACTCGCACTTGGTGCCGCATTTTTGCTCATGCTCTGGTTGTGCTTCGGCTTGCGCGTGCTGCCGTCCGCATGGACGCTGCTGCCGATTGCGGCATTTATTGCGGTGGTGATTTATCACAGCCGGGTACGCGAATCGAAGCTCGCGGCGCAACGCGGCGCGCTGCACTACAGCCAGGCAATCGCCAGGCTCGAGGATCGATGGTCCGGCATCGGGCCTTCCGGCTCCGGCTATGAGACCGCGCATCATTTGTATGCCGCCGATCTCGACCTGTTCGGCACGGGCAGTCTGTTTCAGTTGTTGTGCGCGGCGCGTTCCCAAATTGGAGAACAAACGCTGGCAAGCTGGTTGCTTGCTCCCGCGCCGCTTGATGCCGTGCGCGAACGCCAAGCGGCCCTGGATGATCTTCGCCAGCGACTCGCCTTGCGCGACGATTTGGCGCTGCAAGGTGAGGCGCTGCAAATCGAGTTGCATCCCGATGCGCTCACCGCCTGGGCCGAGTCACCCAATCTCTTGAACAAGCCGTGGATGGCTTTGATCGGCGCGTCATTGGCAGCACTCGCCATTGCAGCAACGGTGATCTGGGCAGTCTTCGATGTGGCCTTCCCGCTGCTCGCCATCCTGCTGGTCGAACTCGGCATCAGTTACTGGTTGAGGAAGCCGGTCGAAACCGCCGTGAAGGCCGTTGAGGGCGCCTACGCCGATCTGCATGGCATCGCGTTAATCCTGGGGAGGTTCGAACGCGAATCCTTCGCAGCGCCATCGTTGCAGTTGCTGCAGCAAAAACTGTCG
>JAXDQN010000385.1:0-3942 GCA_034667865.1 Gammaproteobacteria bacterium | reverse complement strand
CAGGCCACCTCCCGCATCCTGCGTGAATGGCAATACGAGACTGGCCTTTGGATGAGCGCCCACGTGAAAAGCTGCTGGCCAAGGGGGCCGCGGCTCTGTCCGATGCGGAGTTGCTGGCGATTCTTCTACGCACGGGCACCGCGGGTCGCTCCGCACTGGACCTCGCCCGCGATGTACTCAAACACTTTCAGTCGCTGCGCAAACTAATCGCAAGCGATTTACAACGATTCTGCGCCGAACCGGGACTTGGTCCGGCCCGCTTCGCAGAGTTGCCAGCTGTAGCCGAGATCGCGCGCCGGCAGCTGTCGGAGACTTTGCGCGCCGGACCCTGCTTGAGCAGTCCTCGAGCTACGCGGGACTTCCTATCGGCGCGGCTGCGCGATCTCGAACACGAAGTATTCTGTTGTCTGTTCTTGGACAAGCGCCATCGATTGATTCAATTCGAGGAGTTGTTCCGCGGCACCATCGATGGCGCCAGCGTGCATCCACGCGAAATCGTGAAGATCGCGCTCCAGCGCAACTGCGCCGCCATCATCATTGCGCACAACCATCCAAGCGGAGTGGCCGAACCCAGCCAGGCGGATGAATTCATCACCCAGCGCGTAAAGGAAGCGCTCGCGCTCGTCGACATCCGCTTGCTTGATCACATTATTGTCGGTGACGGCAACTGCGTGTCTTTGGCGGAACGTGGCCTAATCTAATGTGTAGAGCCAGAAACCTGCCGCATCAAGATGAGGCCGCCGGATTTGTGTTCGTGGCGCAAATCGATGATTTTAGCAATCTCAACGACGATCACATGCGATCGATCTTCCAGGAGACGGCGCCAGTAACACGCTGAATTGTATGGAGGTTTTAGCCGCAGGGTTGCCCTGTCGCCTGCACCCTGGTATAAAGCGCGGCTCACCGAATCGTTCCAATTTCAAAGGTTTACGTCATGTCGCGAGTCTGCCAAGTCACGGGTAAGGGCCCCAAAACGGGTAACACGGTTTCGCATGCGAACAATCGCAAGCGTCGTCGCTTTCTGCCTAATTTGCACACTCATCGCTTCTGGTCGGAAGGCGAGCAACGTTTCGTGAGTCTGCGCGTCTCCACCCGCGGCCTGCGCACCATTGAGAAGCGCGGCGTCGATGTGGTCGTCGCCGACCTGCGCGCCAAGGGCATGAAGGTCTAAGGAGCTAATCCATGCGTGACAAAATCAAATTGGTCTCTTCGGCCGGCACCGGTCACTACTACACGACCACCAAGAACAAGCGTCTGCACCCGGACAAAATGGAAACGAAGAAATTCGATCCCGTGGTCCGCAAGCACGTCGCCTATAAAGAATCGAAGATCAAGTAAGTCTTCGCCGATTCGGTAGCACACCGCTGCCGACATGCCTGAACTTCCCGAAGTCGAGACCACGCGCCGCGGCATCGCCCCGGCGCTCGTCGGTTTTCGCGTTACCGACGCCATCGTCCGCGAACGGCGTCTGCGCTGGCCCATCCCCGCCGAATTCGAACGCAGCGTTATTGGCCAGACGGTGCGCGGCGTGGACCGGCGCGCCAAGTACATTCTCATCACCTTTGACACCGGCACACTGATACTTCATCTGGGCATGTCCGGCAGCTTGCGACTGGTGAGGCCCGGCGCGCCGCTTAAAACACACAATCACTGGGACCTAGTCCTCGACAGTGGCTGGCTGCTGCGCTTTCACGATCCGCGCCGCTTCGGCAGCCTGCATTTCACCGCCGACGATCCGCAAAACCATCCGCTGCTTAAACGACTGGCACCGGAACCCTTGAGCGAGGCCTTTGACGCGGAATATCTCTACCGCGCCACCCGCAAGCGCAGCGTCGCCATCAAGCAGCTGATCATGAATTCCCAACTGGTGGTCGGGGTCGGCAATATCTACGCCAGCGAGGCGCTGTTCCGCGCCAAGATCTCACCGCGCCGCGCTGCGCGCCGCATCACCAAAGCAGAAGCCGCCAAGCTGGTCCGCTCCATCAAGAGCGTGCTGGCGGCAGCCGTGAAAACCGGCGGCACCACATTGCGCGACTACCTGAATGCGGATGGAGAGCCGGGCTACTTTCGGCAGAAATTATTCGTCTATGAACGCGACGGCATGGCCTGCCGCGTGTGCAAGGCGATCGTCAAACAATTTACTCAGGGACAGCGCTCGACCTATTGGTGCGCGGTCTGTCAGCGCTAGTAAATCAGGCCCTCGCCTTCACCGCGCGGGTCCGAAGCCGCCTCTACTTTGCCGCTGGCGAAATCCCAGGTGATCACCTGCATGTTGCCCCATTGGCGGCTGGACAGCTTGAGCGAATGGCCTTTGGCTTTTAGTTCCGCAATCTCGGCATCCGTCAGCGCGCCAGGCTCGTAGGCGACTTCATCCGGCAAGTACTGATGGTGATAGTGCGGATACTTGACGATGTCGGCGGCATTCATGCCATCGAGGTAATTCAGCGTGCCGAGCAATATCATGCTGATGATGTAACTACCGCCGGGGGAGCCCACGATCATCAAGCCCTTGGGCGTTTCGACGAAACTGGGCGTCATGCTGGACAGACTGCGCTTATTCGGCGCAATGGCATTGGCCTTGGCGCCCACCAATCCAAACGCATTCGGTTGGCCCGGCTTGGTGGAGAAATCATCCATGGTGTTGTTGAGCAGCACGCCGGTCTTGGCGGGTACATAGCCGTTGCCGAAGAACAGATTGATCGAGATGGTCGCGGCGACTAAATTTCCGCTGGAATCCATGGCGGAAAAATGCGTGGTCTGCATGCCGCCCGGCTCCGATTCGATGCCCGGCAACAGATCCGACGGCATGGCTTTGTCGGCACGGATGCTGGCTCGTTGACCGGCGGCGTAGTCCACGCTTGCCAGCTGGGCCAGCGGCACTCTGACGAAATCCGGATCGCCGAGATAAATGGCGCGGTCACGATATGCGCGGCGCATGGCCTAGATGATCAGGTGTTTGCGCGTGGCCGAGTCGAAGGCATGGAGATCGAAACCTTCCAGAATATTGAGCGAGTCGATCAGAGCGATGCCGCCCGAAGAAGGCGGCGATGCCGACACGATGCGCGCCCCGTGATACTCGCCGATCAGCGGCTTGCGTTCGACCACGCGATACGATTTCAAGTCCTCCAGCGTCCAGATGCCGCCGCCGGCGCGCACCCCCGCCACCAGATCCTGTGCGACGCGGCCCTCATAAAATCCTTTGGCGCCTTGAGCCGCCATGGCTTCCAGAGTGTTGCCCAACTCGGGTTGTTTGATGATGAAACCGACTTCAGGGACGCTGCCGTCCGGCATCAAGAAGGCTCTCGCGGCTTCGGGCGACTGCGCCAGAATTTTCTGTTTGTAGCGAATTCCAATCTGCAATCGGGCGTACAGCGGAAAGCCACTGCGCGCCAGGCGGATGGCCGGCGCCAAGCTCTGCTTCAGAGGCAACTTGCCGTACTTGCGCGCCAGGTATTCGAACGCCGCCGGTTCGCCGGGAATCGCGGAAGACAATGCACCGCTGGTCGATGCGTTTTCGATCTCATTGCCGGCCTTGTCGAGGTACATGTCGCGAGTCGCTGCACCCGGCGCTTTCTCGCGCGCATCCACCATGGTTTCCATGCCGTCCGACTGGCGGTGCAGCAGGTAAAAGCCGCCGCCGCCCAATCCCGAGCTGCTGGGTTCAACGACTGCAAGGGCGGCAGATACGGCTACTGCGGCATCGAATGCATTGCCGCCGGCGGCGAGTATTTCCTGTCCGGCCTGACTGGCGAGAGGATAAGCGCTGGCGATGGCGCCCTTGTGTGGCGCTCCCGCATGGGTCGGCGCGTGTACGGTGCCCGTGAGGGATTTGTCGGGCGCCGCGACGGAATCCGCCCGCGTCAGCGGCGCAAACAGCACCGCGATGGCGAGTGTCGCGACAGCGGAGAAATGCGGCATCAAAGCTTGCGATGCCGTTTCAGT
>JAXDQN010000384.1:0-9828 GCA_034667865.1 Gammaproteobacteria bacterium | reverse complement strand
GCGCCGGCATGACCCGCGTGCAGATGACTCTCATCCTCAATGAGCAACTGTGACGGTCCGAAGCTGCTTTCCAAGCGTTTCCTAAGACGCTGCTCCCGATCCGACGGCTGCGCCGCCGCTGCTCCCGCCGCCGCTCCCGGCGCGTTGTCGGCGGGCCTGATTTTGCCGCTCAACCATAACACCTGCGGAATCATGAACAGCATGGTGGCCGGCGTGATGCCATAGACTTTGAAGTTCACCCAGGTGCTTTCCGCAAAGTTGTGCGCGATGTAGATGTTGAGCACGGCCAGCAACGCGAACCATGCCGCCCACAGTGCGTTGATCAGCATCCAGGCGCGCATCGACACATCCAACGGTTCAGGAAACACGCCTTCGAACATGCGGCGCACCAACGGCTGCTTGCCGATCACCATGCTGACCACGAAGGCAGCGGCGGCCAGCCCCATCAGCACCGTAGGCTTCCATTGAATGAAGCGCGCGTCGTGCAGCAGCAGCGTCAGCGAGCCCAGTCCCACCACCACGCCGGCGGTGACGATGTGCATGGTTTTGAAACTGCCGGTGCGCAGCCGGTGCACGATCAACAGCGCCACGCAAGCCGCCATCAGCGTGCCCGTGGCTGCGTAAATCCCCCACAGCTTGTAGGCGATCAGAAACAGGATGAGCGGCGAGAGTTCGAGTAGTGCAGTCATCCGCGTATGATAACCGACAGATGAGCATCTACCTGCAACTGCATCCGGTCTCGCCGCAGCTACGCTTCATTCGGCAAGCGGTCGAGACCCTGCGCCGTGGCGGCGTGATCGTCTATCCGACGGATTCTTGCTACGCGTTGGGTTGCCACATTGGCGACAAAAATGCGCTGGAACGCATCCGCGAAATTCGCCAAACCGATCGCAATCATCACTTCACCCTGGTGTGCCGGGATTTGGCGGACATCGGCAAATACGCCTTGGTGGAGAACTGGCAGTACCGCCTGCTGCGCGCGCATACCCCGGGTCCCTACACCTTTTTGCTCAAGGCCTCGCGCGAGACACCGCGGCGCCTCAAGCATGAGCGCCGCGGCACCATTGGTCTGCGGGTTCCGGATCATCCGGTGACCGCGCTGTTGCTGAGCGAATTGGGCGAGCCGGTGATGAGCTCCACCTTGCTGCTGCCGGGCGAGGATTTGCCGCAAACCGATGCCCAAGAGATTTATGAGAGACTGGAACACAGCGTCGATATGGTGCTCGACGGCGGCAACTGCGGCTTGACACCGACCTCGGTCATCGATTTATCCGGGGATCGGGCCACGGTGGTGCGGGTGGGTCGAGGCGACGTGAAGCCCTTTGGGCTGGCCGCCACCGTATAATGAATCGGTTCGCACAAAGAACCCCCGGAATGTCTTTAAGTAACGAGTGTAAGCATTGGATTTACATGGATTTGTATATGGGTTTTCTTACTGGGCAATCCCGACGCTTTTCGCCATCACCTTGCGCGAGGTAGCGCACGGCTGGACTGCCCGCTTCTGCGGGGATCGCACCGCCGAGTCGCTCGCCCGCCTGAATTTGAATCCACTGCGGCACATCGATCCGATCGGCACCGTGGTCATTCCGGCGCTGCTCTTGGCGCTGGGATTGCCGATTTTTGGCTGGGCCAAACCGGTTCCGGTGGTGCTGACTGAGTTGCCGCATGCGCGTCGCGCGGCGCTGTGCACGGCCTTGGCGGGACCGGTCGCGAATGTTGCCATGGCGCTGTTTTGGTGCGCGGTAATGGGCACGATCATCCGCACCAGCGGCGACACTGTGGAAAAATGGATTTTGCTGATGTCCTACGCAGGCATCCTGGCGAATGCGTCGCTGGCCATCGTTTACTTGCTGCCGATACCGCCACTCGACGGTTGGCGGATGTTGGCGGCATTTCTGCCGACTGGTTGGAATCGGGGTTCGGAAAAATTTGCGCCGGTGGGTCTGTTCATCGTTGTGGGGTTGTCTGTGTTCAAAATGCTCGGTTGGCTGCTGATTCCCACCTACTGGGCAGCGGGCCAGGTCATCAGCGTGCTCTCTGCGAGGCCCACATGAGCAGTCCTGGACAAAATCGGCGCGTGCTTTCCGGGATGCGGCCCACCGGTCAACTGCACCTGGGAAATTTCCATGGCGCGCTGAAGAACTGGATTGAATTGCAGTATCAGTACGAGTGTTATTTCTTCATTGCGGATTGGCATGCGCTGACCACCGGCTATGAGGACACCTCCAAGCTCGAAGACAATACCTGGTCCATGGTGATCGATTGGTTGGCGGCGGGACTGAATCCGGGCGTCGCCACCTTGTTCATCCAATCGAAAGTGCCGGAACATGCCGAGCTGCATCTGCTGCTGTCCATGATCACGCCGTTGGGTTGGCTGGAGCGCGTGCCATCCTACAAGGACCAGCAGGCGCAGTTGGCGGAGCGCGACCTGGCCACTTATGGATTTCTCGGCTATCCGCTGCTGCAGAGCGCGGACATCCTGTTGTACCGCGCTCAGTACGTGCCGGTGGGCGAGGACCAGGTGGCGCATGTGGAGATCACGCGCGAGGTGGCGCGGCGCTTCAATCACATCTACGGCCGCGAGCCGGAGTTCGAGCAAAAGGTCGAGAAAGCCATCAAGAGTTTAGGTTCGCGCAATGCCGCGATGTACCGCAGTCTGCGCAAGGAGTTCCAAGAAAAGGGCAACGCCGAAGCACTGGCCAAGGCGCGCGCCATGGTGGAATCCAACGCGCGGCTCACCGTCGCGGATCGGGATCGGCTGTTTGGATACCTCGAGGGTGCCGGCATCGCGATCCTGCCCGAGCCCGAGGCATTGCTCACGGCGACTCCAAAAGTGCCGGGCTTGGATGGCCGTAAAATGTCCAAGTCCTACGGCAATACCATAGGTTTGCGCGAGAGCACCGACTCCGTCGTCAAGAAGCTCAGGGCCATGCAGACCGATCCGGCGCGGGCGCGCCGCACCGATCCGGGCGACCCGGACAAGTGCCCGGTATGGGATTTGCACAAGATCTATTCGAGCGCGGAAACCCAGGAATGGGTGCAGAAAAACTGCCGCACCGCCGGCATCGGCTGCCTGGATTGCAAGGCCCCGCTGATCGAAAAGGTGGTCGAAGAGGTCTCCGGCATCGCCAAACGCGCGCAGGAGTTCGAGGAGAATCCGGATCTGGTCCGGGGTATCATCGCCGAGGGGGGCGAGCGAGCGCGCGCGGTTGCTCGCGATACCTTGGATGCGGTCCGTCAAGCCATGGCAATGAACTATCGATGAAACCTGAGTTGACCTTGGTGCAGAATTCCGAGCCGGCGCCCTCCGTGGCGGCACCGGTGCGTGAATCCGCGCCCGCTCAGGCGGAAATGCCCTTCGCCGTGGTGGAGGGCCAGCCCATCACGGAAATGCCGCGGGACTTGTACATCCCGCCCCAGGCGTTGGAGATCTTCCTCGAGGCCTTCGAAGGGCCGCTGGACATGCTGCTGTATCTGATCCGGCGCCAAAACCTGGATATCTTGGATATCCCGATCGCGGAGATCACGCGCCAGTACATGCGCTACATCGAGCTCATGCAGGTGCTGCAATTGGAGTTGGCGGGCGAGTATCTGCTCATGGCGGCGACGTTGGCGGAAGTGAAGTCGCGCATGCTGTTGCCGCGCATGCGTTCCGATGATCTTGCGGAAGAAGCCGACCCGAGAGCGGAACTGGTGCGCCGGCTGCAGGAATACGAGCGCTTCAAGCGGGCCGCGGAGAGCATTGACCGCATGCCGCGCCTGGATCGCGACACCTGGGTCGCCTCCGCCGATCTGGTCGACCGCAAAGTGGTGCGCATCCCGCCGCAGGTTTCCCTGCAGGAAATGCTGGTGGCGTTCCAAGACGTATTGGCGCGCAGCGATATGTTCGCCCACCATCACGTGCAACGCGAACCGCTGTCGGTGCGCCAGCGCATGACGGACGTGCTCGCCGCGCTGACGACGCATTCCTTCGTGGATTTCGTGCGGCTGTTTACCCCCGAGGAGGGGCGTCGCGGCGTCACCGTGACCTTTGTGGCCATTTTGGAACTGTTGCGCGAAGGGCTGATCGAACTGGTGCAGTCCGAAGCGTATGCGCCGTTGCATGTGCGCCTGGGAAATCCGGCGCGCCACCTGAAACTCGTTGCCGACGATGGCGCCGCCAACGACGACCCTGCGAGTACCCAAACCCAATGAACGATCAATACGTGAAGAATGTGGTGGAAGCGGCATTGTTGGCGGCCGGCCGGCCGGTGACGATGGACGAGCTGGTCGGCGTATTCGACGAGCGCGATGGCTCCAATCCCGATGAAGTCAAAGCGGCGATTGCCGCGCTGACCGCCGACTACGAGTCGCGCGGCCTCGAGTTGTTGGAAGTTGCGAGCGGCTATCGCATTCAGATCAAGGCCGCGGTGGCGAATCCGGTGGCGCGTCTGTGGCAGGAGCGGCCGGCGAAGTATTCGCGCGCGCTGCTGGAAACCCTGGCGCTGGTGGCCTATCGGCAGCCCATTACGCGCGGCGAAATCGAACAGATCCGCGGCGTGACGGTGAATCCGCACATCATCAAGACGCTGTTGGAGCGCAGCTGGATCCGGGTGGTGGGACATCGCGATGTTCCGGGCAAACCTGAACTGCTCGGCACTACGCGCGAATTTCTCGATTACTTCAGCTTGAAGAAGTTGGATGATCTGCCGACGCTGGCGCAGTTAAAAGAACTCGAAGATCTTCGCGTGCAGCTGACGCTGCCGGGCGCCGAAGCGCAGGTGCTGGACGAAGCCCTGCCGGCCGTCGAAGCCGCCGATCCCGGCGCCGATGGCGCGGACCGGCCGGAATTCGATGCCGCCGCGGACGATGAAGAGGACCGGGGTTCCGATGGCGCAGAGCCGCATCCTCACGGATTGGTCGCCCGCGGTGCGCACGATGAACCGAATTGATGAGAGCGCGGCCTCCCGAGCGGCGCGCCGCCGCTGCCAAGCGGGCCTCCCAGCGTGGTGCGCAGAAGGATCCGCCCGCCGCTGAGCGGGTGCAAAAGCTGTTGGCCGCGGCCGGCATCGGCTCGCGCCGCGAAGTAGAACGCTGGATTCGCGAAGGCCGTCTGCTGATCAATGGCGAGGCGGCGGCGTTGGGGCACAAGCTTGCGGCCCGGGACCGCATCACCCTCGATGGCCGGCCGATTCGCTTGCACGCGCCGGCCAACAAGGACACGCGGGTCTTATTGTTCCACCGCTCGCCCGGCGAAAATCTCGATTTGAAGGAGGCGACCTCGCGCGCCGCCGAACATCTGAATCTGCCCAAGGCTTCCGGGCGCTGGCTGGCGATACAGCCCATGCCGCCGGTGGATGGCGGCCTGGAGATTCTCACCGATGATGGCGCCTATGCGCACCGCGTCTCGCGTGGCGTGCACGCGCTCACCGTCGACTACGTGCTGCGAATGCGCGGCCCGCTGAACGAGACATTGGTGGAGGAATTTCGCGCGGCCACCGATTGCGAAGGCGAGGCCATGAGCATCATTGAGGCCAAAGCAAAATTCGGCGAGGGCCAGAATCATTGGTTGGACGTGACGGCGCGCGCCACCCGCTCGGCGCTGGTGCGCCACTGGTGGGCGGCACGCGGCATCATCGTCAGCCGCTTGATGCGGGTGCGCTTCGGTCCCGTGCATCTGGCGCGCGATTTACCGCGCGGCCATTCGCGCGCCATGCTGGCGAGCGAGCGCAATGCGCTGAATAACGAGATCGACGCCGCCCTGGTTGCCGCGACCGCCGCCACGGACGCGGCCGCCGGGAGCGCAGCGGCCGACCCGCCGCTATAGGGTCGGCCCCCGCAGGGGCGGCCCCCGCATGGGCGGCCCCCGCATTTACTTCGAGTTTTCCGGCGTCTTCGAACTCTCCAACAACTGCGCCAAGTATTGCTGCCAAACGGCGGCCCAGGTATGGGTTCCATGGCCGTGGGTCTGCTCCGAAGCGGGCAGCAGTATGAAGCGACCTTTCGCCACGCGTTTGATCTCGCGTTCGGCAATGCCCAGTTCCGGCGGATTGATGAAGTCATCGCCCGAATTGATCTGCAGCAGCGGCGCCTTGATCTTCTCCAGGTCCTTCGACGGATCGTAGTCGCGCGAGGCGTCCAGCTGGTAGAGCAGGTCGTTGGCGTCCAAATCGCCCATCTGACGCTCCATGTATTTCTTCGCGAACTCGTCGGCCGCATCGCGCGTCGGCAAGCTCAGCTGCATTTGAATCGGCGCACTGCCGGCGATCAGCAGCAGCGCGGAGGCGGTGCGCAGCGCCGACAGAGGCTCGGTGGTGTAGTCCCCCTTCACCCATTGCGGATCATTGCGGATGGCGTCCATGACCACTTCGCGCCACAGACGGTTGCGCCCGGCGAGCTGCACCGGCAGACAGGCCAGCGGCATCAACGCGTCCATGAAGTCAGGATGAGTTTCGCCCCACACGAAGGCGTGCATGCAGCCCATCGAGGTGCCGATGATGAGGCGCAGGTGGTCGACCTCCAGACCCTTGGTCAACAGCTGGTGCTGCGCGGCCACCATGTCCTGATAACCATACTTCGGAAAGCGCGCGTGCAAACCATCGCTGGGCTTGCTGGATTTTCCGTGGCCGAGGCCGTCGGGCAGAATGATGAAGTACTTCTGCGCGTCCAGCAGCTGACCGGGCTGGAACAATACGCCGGCGAAGTGCTCGTTGAGCAGGCTGCGGCCGGAACCGCCGGTGCCGTGCAGGCCCAGTACCGCATTCACCACGTGACCCTGCGCATCCTTGCGCGGCTTGCCGAGCACGGTGTAGTGGATGCGCACTTCGGGCAGCGTCTCGCCGGAAGCGAAGTGAAAATCATGAATGACGTACTCGCCTTCGGCGGTGCGCGGCTCGGCGGGTGGGGCGCTCGCCGCGGCTGCGCCAAGGCTGAAGGCGGTACAAAGCGTTGCGGTGACGGCGATGAAAGTTCTCTGCAGGTGCATTCGACTGATCCTCGAGTTATTGCGCTTCTAAAAATTGTCCGTTGATCCCTTGGCCCAATGCGCTCAGCAGGTACAAAAAAGGCCCGCAGACCGATTCCGGCGTCGGCACGCTGTTGGGATCCTCGGCCGGATAGGCTGCCGCGCGCATGGCGGTACGCATGCGGCCCGGATTGATGCTGTTCACCCGGATATTCCGCTCGCTCTCGAGCTCTTCATGCAACATGGCGCGCACCGATTCCAGACCGGATTTGGCGACCGCATAGGCGCCCCAAAACGGACGCGCCTGTTTCACCACGCCGCTGCTGACGAAAATCACGGAGGCATCTGCGGATTTGCGCAACGCCGGCAGCAGTACTTGGGTCAGTATGAACGGGGCGGTGAGATTCACATGCAGGACCTTACACCAGGTCGGCACATCGTATTGCTCCAGCGGCGTGCGGTCACCGAGCAAGCCCGCAGCGTGGACCAGACCGTCCAAGCGGCCCAACTCCTCCTCGATGACGCGCGCCAGGCCGTCGTATTCGACCGCGCCGGCGGTGGCCAAATCCAGCACCGCCATGGCCGGCGTGGGCGCGCCCAGGGCCAGGATTTGATCGTAAACGCGCTCCAGTTTGGCGGCGTTGCGCCCGCACAAAATCACGCTGGCGCCGGCGCGGGCCGATTCGATCGCCAGTGCGCGCCCCAGTCCGCTGCTGGCGCCGGTAATCAAGATGACCCGGCCGCTCAATAGTCCGGCGGTGGGCTGGTAGTCTTTCGGAATCATTTAACGTCCCTCGCTAACGCGGCGCGCCGCGCTGTTGACCAAGCCAAATACACTGAGCGCAGGCCGCGCGGCGG
This sequence comes from Gammaproteobacteria bacterium, assembly GCA_034667865.1. Lineage (GTDB taxonomy): Bacteria > Pseudomonadota > Gammaproteobacteria > Steroidobacterales > Steroidobacteraceae > Bog-1198. The sequence goes on along the minus strand of JAXDQN010000384.1, from coordinate 2,027 downwards.
CGATTGATGCAGGCGCGCGGCGCCGAGCGCGGCCAGTACCGTCAGATGTCGTTGTGCGCGCTGCTCGCGGGGGGCCAGACTGCCGGCAGCAAGCGCGTATTGTGCGAGGGCTCGTTCGCGCAAGCTTGCAAGATAAGCTTTCAGTCGCGGTTCTGCTTGCTCGGCTGCCAGCGCTGCATTGTCGATGCCGGCAGCCAGCAGTTCATCCACGGCAAAGGCCACCCGTCCGGCGCGCGCTTCTTGCCGGTACTCCTCGAGGGCGTGGGCCAGATACTCAGCGACCGCCAGCGCGCCGGCGCAGGCGTGCACATCAGCGCGCGCATCGCTCAAGCAGGCCGCGACGACTAAGGGGTTGGCGCGCAAGCGCCGCGCGTGCGGCGCCAGATCGGCCGCGCATTCCAGCGGTGCGCCGCTGACCTCGACCGCGGCTGCATCGATGGCGGCCACCAGCGGTGCGAAGCGCTCGCCCGCCGCGCCGGGCAATGCCGCCAGGTACAGGCTGATCGGGTGGACCGGTGCGGCGTCGGCCAAGCGGCGCATCTCCTCCTGCCACCAACCGAGTTTGATTTGCGCGGCGCTGCGCTCGGTGCGCGGATCCATCAGGGCGTTCCATTCGGCCTGCAGCGCATACACCCCGAGCAGGGGCGGGCGCGCCGCGGGCGCGGCGAACAGCCAGCTTAAGTGACGCACTGACCCTACGGGAATCGCGCGCGACCGATAAGTGGTGTCAAGAATCCTTGGGTTCATCGGAAAAAGTATCGTCGCGCGCCAGCGCCGCGCCGCGCGGCGTGCGGGCGAGATTGCCGATGGGATCGAGGGCTTCGATCTCGCGGTTGACGCGCAATCCCAGTTCCGGGAAACGCCGCGCCGAGGGCAGCACTTGCTGCTCCAATGAGCCGATGGCGCGGTTGAACGAATCCACGCTGCTGCCCAGAGACTTTCCCAGACGTCCCAAGTGTTCGCCGAACACCGCCAGGCGCTTGTACAGCTCTTCGCCCAGACGGCGGATTTCGGCGGCATTTTCCGCCAGCGCGGTTTGGCGCCAACCGGATGAAACCACCTTGAGCAATGCCACCAAGCTGCTGGGCGTCGCCAGCATGACGTTGCGGCCCATGGCATCGTCCATCAAACCGGGATTTTCTTGCAATGCCGCCGACAGAAACTGATCGCCGGGCAGGAACAACACCACGAAGTCGGCACTGCCTTCGAACTGCGCCCAGTACTGCTTGGACGAGAGTTCACGCACTCGGGCGCCGACGATTTGCGCGTGGCGCTTCAGCTGTGTGCCGCGTTCCTCGTCATCCTGCGCCTCGACCGCCGACAGATAGGCATCCAGCGGCGTCTTCACGTCGATGATGATGTCGCGCTGCGCCGGCAGGTGCACGATCATGTCCGGGCGAATGGCGCCCGTGTCGGTCGCCAAGTGCTGTTGCTCGGAGAAATCCACATGCGAGGTCATGCCGGATAATTCCACCAGGCGCCGCAAAGTCATTTCCCCCCACTGACCGCGCACTTGCGGCCGGCGCAGCGCCGTGACCAGGTTGCGAGTCTCGCGCGACAGCACATTCTGGCCGCTCGCCAGCAGGTCGATCTGAGTCTTGATGTTGGCGAAGGAGTCGATGCGGTCACGCTCGATCGATTGAATCTGCTGCTCGGTTTTCGCCAGTGCTTCGCGGATCGGGCGCACCAGCGATTCGATCGCGCTCTCCCGTTCCTGCAGCGCATGCGAGGCTTCTTGTTGTTGGCGCGTCAAGCGTTCGCGCGCCAATTGCAGAAAAACTTCGCTGTTGCTTTGCAGGCTGTCGCGAGCCAAATCCGCGAAAGTGCTTTGCAGCTGATCACGGGTCTGCGCCATGTGTCGTTCACGCTCGGCCAGCGCTGCCGCATCGGTGCTGATGCGGGCACGCAGCAATTCCGCTTCGACGCGCAGGCTCTGTTCGCGGCGCGCGCGCCAGGCAAACACCGCCAGGCCGCCCAGCAGCAATCCCATCGCGAACGCCATCCAGCTCAGCTCGCGCATGTGCGAC
>JAXDQN010000383.1:0-3105 GCA_034667865.1 Gammaproteobacteria bacterium | reverse complement strand
TTATGCGAAGTAAATCCGACGTCGAAAATCGCTACGTCTTGAAATATGCTGGCTATCCGGACGTGCAGGAGAGCTCGCTGCGCATAACCGACAACTGCGCATTACAGCCGGAATAATCATTCGGGATTGTTGCTGACGAAGTTATGGTAGTTGAAGCGCAGATTCCTTGCGCGCAATGCCAGGAGGACGTTGAGGTCATATGTATCTATGGGGAAAGCGGCGTCGACACTGAAACCGGTGGGTTAATCGAGCAGTTCACTGTTTCCAACATTTGGGCGGTCGACACCGAACTGGAAAAGCAACTTGAACGATGGCCAACCTTTAGAAGGGTGGTCGATGGCGATTCAGAAGGCGGTGTGTTTGCCAATCACTGTCCCCACTGCAATGCCGCACAAGATGATTACCTACTTCATTCAGAGCCCGGCGACGTATTTTTTGGTGTCTCGAGCACAAAGCCGGGTTTGCTGAGATTCACGCGATTGGCGGGGTGCGCGCAGTTGAGTGGAGATTATGGGTTCGAGGTTTGAAGACTGTTAACCGGATTTTGCTGGCTAGTAGGCCGTTGGGCCCATCGAGTCTGATATACCAATGGCTATCTTGAATGATTGGCCGCCAAACCGTTCAGGATTCGGAGGGGTTAACGCCGATCGCCTTCGCGCCGGGTTATCTGGATTCGGTCGGTCGCGCGGTGTGGTTCACCGTCCGCAGAGTCTTTTGAGTAGCAGGCGGGAAATTGGGGAATAAGTCTCTTGCATGCTGAGTCATCTAGTACAACGACCCCTAGGAAAAGCGATGAAAAAATTACACAGCGACGGACGAAGCGATGAGACCGACGGCCTCAGCCGGCGCAGGTTCCTTGAATGCATGAGCTGGGCGGGCACGGGTGTCCTATGGACCTTGAGAGCCGGCGTGCCATTTTCACTCGGCTTGCTCGGCGAAGCGAACGCACAGGAGGCGGGTGGTTTTAGCTTTCTGCAAATCAGCGACAGCCACGTGGGTTTCGCCAAGCCGGTGAATAAGAATGTCAAAGGCACGTTGCAGGAGGCGATCGATCGGATCAAGGCGATGCCTGTACAACCGTCTTTCCTGATCCACACCGGCGATATCACGCACCTTTCGAAGCCTGATCAATTCGATGACGCTGCACAAATCATTTCGGGTGCGGGTCTGCAGACACACTATGTGCCTGGCGAGCACGACGTTCTGGATCCGGAAGTCACGCTCTATTTGGATCGCCATGGACAGGGCACCAAAGGTGGCGGCTGGTATAGCTTCGACGTCAATGGCGTCCATTTCATGGGCCTCGTCAACGTACTTGGCAGCGGGCGTTTCATGAGTCTGGTGGACACTGCAAACCCAGGCGGCCAGGCCGGCGGCCTCGGAACTCTTGGCGAGGAGCAGTTAGCCTGGATCGAAGACGATCTAAAAGGCCGCTCCGCCTCAACGCCAATCGTCGTGTTCGCGCACATGCCTCTGTGGTCCGTATATCCGACGTGGGGTTGGGGCACCGAGGATGGTGGTCGCGCTCTAACGCTGCTGAAACGCTTCGGGTCGGTCACTGTGCTCAACGGTCACATTCATCAAGTGATGCAGAAGGTCGAGGGCAATGTCACGTTTCACACGGCCAATTCGACGGCGTACCCGCAACCAGCTCCGGGCAGCGCACCGAAGCCTGGGCCGATGGCGGTGCCCCCCGAAAAGCTGCATAGCATGATTGGTACAACCAGCGTCACCTATAAGCAGAACGCGGAGCGGCTCGCAATCGTTGATGCGCCGCTTCAGAGTTAAGCGCACATGGTTATGAACAATGCTAATGGCGCCGGCCAGACGTCTGTCGAGTTCACGGGAGAAGCCTGATGTTACGTAAAGTATTATTGCCGGTGGCGGCGATCGTAGTGATCGGGTTGGCCGCATTCTGGTTTCTCACGAGTCCGGCGACTGTATCGGCGGACTCGCTCGGTCCTCACACGCCCAATCTGGCCAATGGCAAGACCATGTTCGTGGCCGGCGATTGCTCCTCCTGCCACGCTGTTCCATTGCAGGCGGATAGCACCCGGCTCGGCGGCGGTCTCGGCCTCGTGTCGAAGTTTGGCACGTTCTATGTTCCCAATATTTCCGCCGACCCCAAAGACGGCATCGGCTCATGGACGGAGGCGCAGTTCGTCACCGCGATGAAAAAGGGTGTTTCACCGGAAGGGAATCATCTGTATCCGGCGTTTCCGTATACATCGTTCCAGCGCATGAAACCCGACGATCTGCGCGACCTCTTCGCCTACCTTAAGTCGCTGCCGCCGGTATCCGGTCCGGAGCATGAGAACAACGTGCCGTTTCCTATGAACGTACGGCGCCTGGTCGGCGGCTGGAAGCTGCTCTATCTCGATGGCGAGGAATTCAAGCCGGATTCGTCTAAATCAGCCCAATGGAACCGCGGCGCCTACTTGATCAATGGCCCCGCGCATTGCGCCGAGTGTCACAGCCCGCGCAATAGTCTTGGCGCGATCATTCCCGGCAAACGCTTCGCCGGCAACCCAAACGTCTTCGGTGGTCCCGGATTTCCGGACCTCACCAAGTTGAAAAAGTGGTCGCAAACGGATTTCGCCGAGATGCTCGCGACTGGACTCACAGCCGACGGCGGCCGGGTGGGCGGCCCGATGGCGGAGGTCGTGCGCACGACCTCACAATTGAGCGCCGAGGACCGTGCTGCGATGGCCGAATACCTCGTGTCGCTTCCCACGGCTGCCGCCGGCGGCAATGCAGATTGATTGCTTTCGCTGACGGGCACTACGCTGCTCGTAGCAGCATAGTGCCCAGCATGAGGCCCCAAACCAAGTGCGCAGCGAAAATGGATGCTGGCGTGCGCAATTGGAGCCGCCCGGGTTTCTGGGGCTAAACTACGCCCTGGCTAGCCGCGAGCAACGTCGTGAAGACGATGGAGGCTAGGAGCCCCCTGAAATACTGTTTCCCCGAGTAATCAGGGGCTTTCGTGAATCGCGTTCGCCAGGAGTGACAAGTTTGCGGTGTCGCAGCGGAGAATAAAGTTGTCACTTATATGCTGGCAAGAGTAAAAGCGTCACTTGTTGCCGGTGAGTCTGGTGGGGCAAGGAA
>JAXDQN010000382.1:0-2510 GCA_034667865.1 Gammaproteobacteria bacterium | reverse complement strand
CGCAGTGGCCGCACCAGGGCGCCGATCCGCCGTTGGAGGGTGCGGCGCGAGCGCACCTGAAGCTGACCGGCCGCGGCAGCTCAGTACATCAGGTGGCTGCGTCGGCGGAAGGCAGCGCGACGCTGGTGCTGCCGCAGGGCAGCGTGCGCACCTCGCTGGCAGAACTCAGCGGCTTGGATCTTCGTGGGCTGGGACTCACGCTGGAGAAAAACACCAGCGCTACGGCCGTGCGCTGCGCCACCGCGAATTTTTTGGCGCACGCCGGGATCTTTACCGCGCAGCGCTTGGTTTTGGACACCGAGCCCGTGCGCATCAGCGGCGAAGGTTCGATCCACATGGACACCGAGACGCTCGATCTGGTGATCCGCGGCGAGCCGAAATCTCTGCGTGTGTTGCGGCTGAAGGCGCCGTTGATGGTGCGCGGCACGCTGGCGCACCCTGCGATCGGCATCGAGAAAGGCGACAGCAAACTTCTGTTGGTCGATCGCGGCCACGGCAAGGACGAGGACTGCGCTGCTTTGCTACAGTGATTCATGGTTAGAAATTCCCCTGCCTTGGCGATTCCCGTCGGCGCAAGCGATCACGTTCTGGGACCTGCATCGGCGCCGGTCACATTGCTCGAATTCGGCGACTACCAGTGCCCGTATTGCGCTGACGCGCATCCGATGATCCTGCACATCATCGCCGCCCTCAGCCCGCATCTGCGCTTCGTGTTCCGTCACATGGTGCTCATCGAGGTGCATCCCTTCGCGCAATTCGCCGCCGAGGCAGCCGAGGCGGCTGGCTTACAGGACAAGTTCTGGGAGATGCACGACGCCATTTATCAGCATCAGACCGAACTCGGGTCGGATCTGGTGAGCAAACTGGCGCATAAGCTGCAGTTGGATTTGCCGCGATTCGATGCGGATCTGGAGGCGCGGCGCGGCCGCGCGCGCGTCAAGAGCGATTTCATGGGCGGCATGCGCAGCGGCGTGGCCGGCACGCCGACCTTCTTCATCAATGGCGAGCGCTACGACGGCAGCCTGGATGAGCGATCGCTGTTGGTGGCACTGCGCAAAAGGATTCCCCTAGCTTAAAGGGGATCAATCCCGGACGAATTGCAGCAGTCTATTATTGGCAGGCAGGTCGTGATCGACTTTGAGAGAAATGCCGTATTGCGCCGCCACGGCGCTCACTGCATTTAAGTCGCGCAGTCCGGAAAGCGGGTCACGCTCCTGCAGCATGCGGTCGAATTCACGATTGCTGTCCGAGGTGTAACGGCCGTCGTAGCGAAATGGCCCGTAAATGCACAGCACGCCGTTAGCCGCGAGAATCGCGTCCAAGCCGCGGAACAAATCCAGCACCTCGGACCAGGACATGATGTGCAGGGTATTGGCCGAGAACACCGCATCCGCGGCACGCAGCGGCCAGACTGCCTGTTTGACATCGAGCAGCGCCGGCGGCCGCAGATTGGCGCCGCCTTGCAGTTTGATTCGCGCTTCCAAATCAGGCTGGTACTTCAGCTGCTCGGTGGGATGCCAGGTCAGGTGCGGCAGATGCGCCGCGAAATGCACCGCGTGCTGGCCGGTGCCGCTGCCGATCTCCAACACATGGTGGCGATCCGCAAAGGCGCTGTGCAGCACGCCGAGAATCGGCCCCTGGTTTCTTTCGCAGGCTTCTGAGAACGGCAACATGGCGTTATGGTAGCCGGAACCTCGCTATTCAAAGCAACAATGATTCGCTACAGTGTCGCCCCCCGTTCAAGGGCGGCCCCAAGGAGATCTTTGATGGCGATTTCTCTGTATGATTTTTCCATTCCGACTTTAATTCGCGGCTTGACCAACATGTCCGCGATTCTCGATAAGGCCATTGCGCATGCCACGGCCAAGAAAATCGACCCCGCCACGTTGGCGCAATTACGGCTGTTTCCGGATATGCATCCCTTGAGCCGTCAGGTGCAGATCGCCTGCGACACGGCCAAGGGCGCCGCAGGCCGGCTGGCCGGCGTCGAGATTCCGAAGCACGAGGACACCGAGACCACCCTGCCGGAACTCAAGGCGCGCATCGCCAAGACGGTGGATTTCTTGAAGACCATCAAGGCTGAGCAGATGGCGGGCGATGACGTGCGTCCGATCGAAATAAAATTTCCCAATGGCTCCTGGAAATTTACCGCCAAGAGCTACGTTGCCGATTTCGTGCTGCCGAATTTCTATTTTCACGACAGCATGGTGTATGCGCTGCTGCGCAAGGGCGGCTTGGAAATCGGCAAGGGCGATTTTCTGGGCGCCATCGCCTAGAAACGACGTCACCGCGGCGGGAGCGGCGGCCGGGCTGAGCCGGCCGCTTCCGCGTGCCCTGACGAAGCGTTAACGAGGTATCCATGATGAGTACGTGGCTACGAATTCTCACCATCATCGGAGTGGTTGCGTTCAACGCGGCCGCCTCGGCGACGCAACCTGCCACTCTGATCGTGATTGCCACGATGCACGGCTTGCACAAGAACCATCCCGGCTACAACTATGATCAGCTGT
>JAXDQN010000381.1:0-11668 GCA_034667865.1 Gammaproteobacteria bacterium | reverse complement strand
TCGATTTCCCCCAGTGGCTGGGTGAGCTTTGTGAGCGTCGCCAGCCGCGCGGTGAAGGCCTTTGATGCGCAAAGCGGCGCGGTGCTGTGGACCAGCCCGGTGCTGGAAGAACATCCGGCGTCGTCGTTGACGGGTTCGCCGGTGGTCTCGGGCGATCAGTTGTTCGTGCCGATCTCATCGATTGAAGAAGCCTTCGCCATGCGCAAGGAGTACGTGTGCTGCACCTTCCGGGGCGCACTCGCGGCGCTGGATTTGAAAACCGGACAACTGCAGTGGAAGACGCCGATGATCACCGGAGCGATGCAGACGGTGCATAAGGAAGGCGCGCCTAAGGATTTGCAAGGACCGGCCGGCGCCGCCGTTTGGGCTTCGCCCACGGTCGACGCTGCGCGCGGGCTGGTGTATGTCGTCACCGGCGACAGCTACACCGACGTCGATACCAACGGCACCGATGCCATCGTTGCGCTGGAGATGAAAACCGGCGGCGTGAAGTGGCGCAATCAGGTCACCGCGCACGATAATTTTGTCATGGGATGCGGCCCGAAATCGGTCAGCGGGAATTGCCCCACACCCATGGGGCCTGACTATGATTTTGGCGTGACGCCCATCCTATTCAGCTTGAAGCACGGCAAACAGGCGCTGCTGACCGGACAGAAGTCCGGCGTCGCTTACGCCTTCGATCCTGACTCGGGCGCGCTGCTGTGGAAAACCACGGTGGGCGACGGCTCCGCACTTGGCGGCATCGAATGGGGCGTGGCGGCCGATCGCGAGTACTTCTTCGTTCCGGTGTCCGACATTGGACGATTGCTGCATTTCAACGGCGTTGCCGACGAACCGGCAGGCAGGCCGGGAATCTATGCGCTCGACCCCGAGAATGGTCGAGTCGTGTGGCAGCATCCCGCGCCCAATGCCCCGTGTCACTATGCCAGCGACAAGGACAAGCCCAGCATGTGCGTACGATCGCAGTCGGCTGCGCCGGCAGCGATGCCGGGCGCCGTTTTTCAAGGCGGTATCGACGGCTGGTTTCGCGCGTACGATTCTCGCAACGGCAACATTCTCTGGGAATACAGTACCACCGCGCAGACCTATGACACCGTCAACGGCATCAAAGGTCAGCCGGGCGGCGCGATCGATGGCATGGGACCTGCCATCGCCGGCGGCATGGTCTACACCCTGTCGGGATTCAACGGCGCCGCGCGCATCGGCAGCAATGGCGTGAACGTTCTGCTGGCATTCGGTTTACCCGACAAACCTTAGGAAATACCGCGACAGGATCTGCGCGGTGGCGTCGGGGAATTGATCGACGAAGAAATGGCCGCCCGGAAGCGACGCTGACTCCAGTGTTGCGCAACGCTTGCGCCACTCGGCGGGGATGTCGAACAGCTGCGCCATTTGGCCCTTCGCTCCATACAACGCCAGAGTCGGCACGCCGACGATTCGCTCGATGTCTGCCGTATCGAGCTTCAAGTCAACGCTCGCCGCCGCGCGATAGTCTGAGCAGGAGCCATGAATCATCGCCGGATCGCGCCAGGCGCGTCGATACTCTGCAAGCATTTCCGCGTCGAAGTCGGAAATTTTGGCCGCACCCCAACCGACCAGACAAGTTTCATAAAAGTAATCGGGATCGCGGGCAATCAGCGTCTCCGGAAACGGCTCCGGTTGCGACAGAAAATACCAATGCCAGTAAGCGGCTGCCACTTTACGGGTGGTCTCCATGAACATGGTGTAGGTCGGCACGATATCCATCACGGCCAAGGCGCGAATCGCGTCGGGGTGATCTAGCGCCATGCGGTAAGCCGTGCGCGCGCCGCGATCATGCCCCGCCACCATATAGCTTGCGAATCCGAGCTTGCGCATCAGACCCCATTGATCGTCCGCCATGGCGCGAAACGAATAATTGGATTTGTCGGGCAGACAGCGGGGCTTTGCGGAATCGCCGTAGCCGCGAAGATCGGGGCAGACCACGGTGAAATGCCGCGCTAATTGCGGCGCGACACGCGCCCACATCGCCTTGCACTGTGGGTAACCATGCAGCAACAACAGCGGCGGACCCGACCCGCCCATCACATAGGCGATGTCGGCGCCGTCGATGCTGGTCGAGCGATGCTCGAAGTTTTCAAACACTAACGGGCGCTCCACATGCGCGCTTACGATAGCAGACGGTTTAACCAGCCGGCAGAATCAGCGTGGCGTCGTCGGTGCTGAGCGAATTCACCTTGGGACTGACACGATAGGCTTCCATCCAATCTTGTTTGTACGGCAGCAAGGCCGCTTTGGCTTCCACCGGCGTGCCTCGCAGCCAGCTCTGGTAATCACGGCGGCGCAGGATCGCCGGCATGCGTCCATCGGTATTGGCCACCCTTATCATCAAGTCATTCGGCGCCACGCGCAGCATGGCGCAGCTTTCTATGACGTCGTCTTTGTCCTTCAACGAGCGATCCCAAATCGCGGCCACTCCAAACACTGCTCGGTCCAACAGGCGGACGTAGTAGGGCTGGCGGTAGCGGGCATCGGTCAATTGCCACACATAGAAACCGGCCATGAGCAGAATGCAGCGCTGGCTGTTGAGCCACGGCGAGCGAAACGTCGGAGAGTTCAGAACTTCGTCAAAATTCACATCCAGAGGCGGCGGCTCTTGGGTCGCGCCCTCGGCCCAGGATGGGATAAATCCCCAGCGCATCATGGCCGCCTCGGACTGACCTTCGTGCCAGCGAATGGTCGGTACATAACTGGCGGCCACCACATTGAATTTGGGCGCGAAATTCCACCAATTGCGCGTCGGCAGGAATTCCCGCTCGGCAGCCGCCTGGTCTGGAAGTACATATCGATCGCACATAAGGGGGAAGATTACGGCGGTGCGCGGCCCAAAAGTGTGACGTAATTACGCTCCTGGGAATTCCTCGGCCGTAGACCGTATACTTTGAGCGCAGCGTTTTAGACCAACAGAGGGGCGGCGAAGGCCAATGATGAGAGCAGCGTTATTCGCGAGTGCGGCGATGTTGATGGGGGGCTTGGTTCAAGCCGCGGCGGTGCCCGAGATCGCCTTCGATTCGACTGCCAATTTCTTCAAGCTACCTGCGGGCGTGTACTTTGGCGAAGTGAGCGGCATTGCCGTGAACTCGAAGAAGCATATTTTCATTCTGTCGCGCGCCAATCCCAGCGGCCCAGCTTATGGCGCCGCCGCTGCCGCATTGTATGAATTCGATGCCACGGGCAAATTCGTGCGCGAAATCGGCCGCGGCCTATATGCCTGGTCATTTGCGCATGCCGTTCGCGTGGATCGCGAAGACAACATCTGGGTCGCCGACAAGGGCTCGGATATGGTGGTGCGATTCGATCCTGAGGGTCGAGTGGTGATGGTGTTCGGCCGCAAAGTGGAAGCCTCCGACGAAGCCGCACATCCGCTCGAGCATCCGAAACCGCCATTGCCTGCGGTGAATGGCTACTTCCGTCAGGTCACCGATATGGCCTGGGACTCGAACAACAACGTGTACATCAGCGATGGCTACATCAATTCGCGGGTGGCCGAATACAATCGCGACGGCGATTGGATCAAGACCTGGGGCGAATATGGCAACGCTCCCGGCCAATTCTTTCAACTGCATTCCATCGTCATCGATCGCAATGACCATATTTACGTCGCTGATCGCGGCAACGCGCGCATTCAGGTATTCGATACCAGCGGCAAGCTGCTCCAAGTCTTTAAGATCGACGTCCCTGCGCCGCCGGGAACTGCGCCTGCCATTGGCAATCAGCCGGCTGAAGTGGGTTCCCTGGCGCAGGGCGCCAACCAGTTCCAGACTCCCGGAGCGCCTTGGGCCTTGTGCCTGACGCCGGGATCCCCACAATACCTGTATGTCGCGGACGCCTATCCGGGGCGCATCTACAAGCTCACCACCGACGGCAAGGTGTTGGGCTGGTTGGGCGGCTCCGGGAAGACGCTGAAGAAATTTGGCTGGATTCATGAATTGGCGTGTCCGTCCGAGAACGAAATCTACGCCGCTGAAATCTTGAATTGGCGGGCACAGAAACTGACGCTACACCCGTAAGCGTAGGTGAGGAGAGCATGGCAACTGGTTGGGCAGGTGACGGCGCAGTACAGGATCAGATCGATGCGACGGTCAAGGACGCCATTGGCCGCGTCAAGAATCAGCTGCCGCAGGGGCCTTCGCTGAGTCACTGCGCCGAATGCGAGACGGAGATTCCTGAAGCGCGACGCGCGGCGTACCCCGGCGTGCGGCTGTGTGTCGCGTGCCAAGAAGTTCATGACCGCGATGCGCAGAAATTCTCCGGCTACAATCGACGCGGCAGCAAGGACAGTCAGCTGCGTTAGACGGGAGTTTGCGCTGGGGAGAATAATATGAGCGTATTCATATGCTTGCATTATTGTTCTTAGGCTTATTCGAGATCCCTGGCTAGGCGGCGGCAATGCGTCGATTAGCGCGTCAGAAAGCACTGTCTGAAATATCTATGTCGAGCTGACATGGAGATCTCATTCTAACTTCATGATTTATTGCATATTGGCTATCTCCGGGCCTAGGATGGGCTTAAGGGGCTGATCGCAAAAACTTCATGGGATATTTCAAGCATGGCTACACCTGCACGCTCAATCGCTTCACTGACCATCTCCTTCGGACTGGTCGCTATTCCAGTGAAGCTGTACTCCGCCACCGTTTCCTCCGAGCGCATTTCCTTTAATTTGCTGCGACAGAAAGATGGCTCGCGGGTCAAGCAGCAGTACGTCGCCGTCAACGACGGCAAGCTGGTAGAGCGCGCGGAAATGGTCAAGGGCTACGAGTTCGCCAAAGACCAATACGTGATGTTCAGCGCCGAAGAGTTGAAGGCGCTCGAAGATACGACCACGCATGCGATCGATATCGGCCAGTTCGTGCCGCTGGAATCAGTCGATCCGCTGTACTTCGATGGCACTTACTATCTGGCGCCCGACAAGGGAGGCGCGAAACCTTACACGCTGCTGGCGACGGCACTGCGCAAGACGCGTCAGGCTGCCGTGGGACGCTGGATCTCGCGCGGCAAGGAACATATCATCGTGGTGCGGGCGCTGGCCGACGGACTGGCCATGCACCAATTGCATTTCAAAGCTGAAGTGCGCGACCTGAAAGATCTCGGGATCGAACCCGCCACGGTGTCCGAACCGGAACTAAAGCTTGCGCAGCAACTCATTGAACATCTGGCTGCGAAGAAATTCGACCCGAATGAATACGCCGACGAGCATAAGGCGCGAGTCGAATCCGCCATTCAGAAGAAAGTCGAAGGCAAAGAGGTCACCATGGCCGAAGGGCCGGTGGCTGCAAAGAGCAGTAATGTCATTGACCTGATGGAGGCCTTGCGGGCGAGTATCGATGCGCGAGGGACCAAAAAAACCGAACTCAAGGAAAAAAAGGCGCCCAAGCGCGCGGCAGCCCCCGGAGCATCGCGCAAGTCCGCTCGGCGATGAGATGCATGCCTATGACACGAACGACCTTAAACGCCTGTTCGGTCTATCGGCCGCGGCAGTTCGAGCGCTAGCCCGCGCCGGCCACTTAAACCCAGTCAGGCGCGCCGGGCGTCTGCACTATTCGTTCCAAGATCTCATCGTGTTGCGCACGGCGAGTGCGCTGCGGGCGGCCAACATTCCCGCGCAGCGGATCAATAAGACTTTGGAAAAGCTCCGTGCGGCGCTGCCGCCTGGAGAGACCTTGAAGAAATTGTCGCTCACCGCACTCGGCGATCGAATCGCGATCCGCGAGGGAAAGATGCTGTGGGAGTCGGAATCCGGACAGTACGCGCTGGCCTTGGACATCGATGACGGACCCGCGGATCTACATGAGATTCGTCCGGCTGCCGTGGTCGATGCCGAGAATTCCGCGGATGATTTCTATGCGCAGGCATTCGATCTGGAGGAGAGCAATCCGCTTGCCGCACGTGCAGCTTATGAGGCAAGTCTGCGGGCAGACGCTCAACACGTGGAGGCCCGTATCAACCTTGGCCGCCTGCTGCATCTGGCAGGATTGCTCAAAGATGCGGAAATCATCTATCGCGCGGCGATCCGACCCGAGCCATTGATCGCTTTCAACTTAGGCGTGCTGCTCGAGGATTTGAATCGGCCGGCGGAAGCGATTGCTGCATATCGAGATGCGTTGGCGCTCGATCCACAGTTGGCTGATGCGCATTTTAATCTCGCGCGGCTCTACGAGGAGGCCTCCGACAGCAAGGCATCGCTGCGCCACCTGCTGGCCTATCGACGTATGATGGATCGCGACGGAAGCTGACAGTGGCCAAAGCTGCTCTTACCGTTTATCGCGCCAAGCGCAATTTTTCCAAGACAGCCGAGCCCTCCGGCGCCGAGCGCGTGGCCACCTCGCCGCGCCTGCGATTCGTGATCCAAAAGCATGCGGCGCGCCAATTGCACTACGACCTGCGCTTGGAATTCGCCGGCGTGTTCAAGTCATGGGCCGTCGCGCGCGGTCCCTCCGTGGATCCCGCGGACAAGCGTTTGGCAGTCGAGGTGGAGAACCATCCGCTGGATTACGGCGACTTCGAAGGCACGATACCCAAGGGCGAATATGGCGGTGGCACGGTACTTTTGTGGGACCGAGGCTACTGGGCGCCGGAGGGCGGTAAGACGCCCGCTCAAGCCTTCGAGAGCGGCGATCTTAAATTCACGCTGGAGGGCAAGCGCCTGACGGGCAGCTGGGTGCTGGTGCGTATGCGAGGTGATCGTTATGGCGGCAAACGCACCAACTGGCTGTTGATCAAGCATCGCGATGCCAGCGCCGTGCCCGGCGGCACCGAAGCGTTGCTGGCAGAAGATTTTTCGGTAGCTTCCGGTCGCACGCTGCAGCAAATTGCGGCCGGCGTCGGCAATAAGCCCAAGCCGTTCATGATGGCGACCAAACGGGCAGGGCGCGCGGACGCCGTGTGGACTCGCCACACGCAATCCGTCGCGGCGCCTGCGCCTGCGCCTGTAAAAGAGACGCCGGTCAAATCTGCCAAGCGGATCATGGTCAAGCAGCTGCCGGCTTTCGTCGAGCCTCAGCTTTGCAAGCTGGTGGAATATCCACCCTCGGTCGAAGGATGGGGACACGAGGTCAAACTTGATGGCTATCGCGCTGAACTCCGGGTGCATGGCAAGAGCATCAAAATCCTGACGCGCACGGGGCTTGATTGGACCGATCGATTTGCGTCTATCGCCACGGCTGCCAAATCGCTGCCAGATTGCCTGCTCGACGGTGAAGTGGTCGCTCTCGATGAGCATGACATGCCAAGCTTCGGTGCGTTGCAGGCGGCGCTGTCGGCCGAGCGCTCCGACAAACTGTATTACTTTGTGTTCGATCTGCTCTTTGAGGGTCACGAAGACCTGCGATCACTGCCGTTGATTGATCGCAAGAGCCGCTTGGAGCGCTTGCTGGCAGGCTTGAATAAGGGTTCGCGCCTTCATTACGTGGCACACGTGGTTTCCAACGGCCACGACATTTTTGCTTCGGCGAAGAAAATGCATCTGGAAGGCATCGTCTCGAAGCGACTCGACGCACCTTATCGGTCGGGACGTTCTGGAAGTTGGACCAAGGCGAAAGTCCGTGCAGGACAGGAAGTCGTTCTCGGCGGATGGACCGCCGCTGCCGGCAGCGTGCGCTCGCTCCTGGCAGGCGTGTATCGCGATGGGACACTCGAGTATGTCGGTCGAGTCGGAACCGGCTACGGCCAGGACGTTGCCAAGAAGTTATCGCCGCGGCTGCAGCGCTTGACCCGTGACACCTCGCCGTTTGGCGGCAGCAACCCGCCGCCCAAGGAGAACTCGGTTCACTGGCTCAAACCCGCACTGGTGGCCGAGATTGAATTCGCCGGCTGGACCGAATCAGGCATGATTCGGCAGGCGGCGTTCAAAGGATTGCGAGAGGACAAGGATCCGACCAGCGTCGTTGCTGAGTTAACCGTGAACCAAAGCGAGGTTGAGATGCCCGCCAGCAAGAGAGTGTCCGGTACAAAGGGTGGCGCAATCGTCTTGGGCGTATCGATATCACACCCCGACAAACTTCTTTGGCCCAAGGCAGACCGCAACAAAGCGGTGAGCAAACTGGACCTCGCGCGGTATTTCGAGACGATCGGTGAATGGATGATGCCCCACGTGCAGGGCCGGCCTTGCTCGTTGGTGCGCGTTCCGGACGGCATGGGCGGTGAACAGTTCTTTCAGCGCCATGCCATGGCCGGCATGTCCAAGAACCTTTCCGCGGTGAAGGTCAAGGGCGATAAGGCGCCGTATGTGCAGATCGATCGCATCGAAGGTCTGATCGCCGTCGCCCAGATTGGCACATTGGAAATTCATCCTTGGAATTGCGCTCCAGGGGATCCGGAGGTGGCGGGGCGGTTGGTATTCGATCTGGATCCTGCGCCCGACGTGTCTTTCGATGCGGTAATAGCCGGTGCCCTCGAAATCCGCGATCGGCTCAAAGCACTCGGATTGGAATCTTTCTGCAAAACCACCGGAGGCAAGGGCTTGCATGTCGTCACGCCGCTGAGCAGCGGGCGCCAGGCAGTGAAGTGGCCCGATGCGAAGAACTTTGCGCACATCGTGTGCGCACAGATGGCCAGCGACAGCCCCGGGAAATATCTGGATAACATGTCGAAGAGTCAGCGCGCGGGCCGAATATTTCTCGACTACCTGCGCAATGACAGAACCGCAACGGCAGTCGCTGTGCTCTCGCCGCGGGCGCGAGACGGCGCCCCTGTGTCCATGCCGGTTCAGTGGAAAGCGGTACGGGCGGGCTTGGAACCGAAGGAATTTACTGTAGCGAGTTCGCCCGGGGCACTGAGCAAGACCAAGCCTTGGCAAGGCTACGGCGAGGCGAGCCGATCGCTCGCGGCCGCCATCAAAGCGGTTACCGCCAAGCCTCGGATGCCGAAGCGCAAATCAGCCAAGTAACTTCCCGGCCCATGAAACGAAAGCGTAGAGCATTTGCTCGCGCACCTCGGCGTGGCTGCGCCCGCTGCGCATCAACACATTGAAGGAATGATCGGCGTGCTCGAGCACTTCCAGGGTTGCCCACGGTTGCATTCGCGCGATCAGCGGCCGCAGCAGGCTTAAGTCGGCGAGATCGTCGCGACTTCCCTGTAGAAACAGCATGGGGATTTTCACTTGGTCGAGATGAGCAGCACGGCTATCAGCCGGCTGCTTGGCAAGATGCAAGGGGAAGCCAAAGAAGGTCAGCCCGCGAATGCCCGGCAGCGGCGCGATGGCTTGCGCTTGCGAGGTCATGCGACCCCCGAAGGATCTGCCGCCGGCCAGCATGGGAATGCCTTTCATCAGGTCGCCTGCCTGTTGAACCGCAGCGCGTACGGTCGCGTGACACAGGGTGGGAGGATCCGGCCTCTTGCCGTGTTGCTCCATGTACGGGAACTGATAGCGCAGCGTTGCCACCTCTCGTTGGTACAATCCCTCGGCGATCACGGTCATCGCTGGATGCGCCATCCCCGCGCCCGCTCCATGCGCCAATACCAAACCCATGCGGCACTTTGGCGGTATCGCCAGCAGTCCGGAAACCTGCGTGGTGTCACTGACTTTGATGGCGACGGGTTTTGCTGCACCTGGGTCCATTCCCCATTATCCCGCATATGCGCTAAGGTGCATGCAGAACAAAAGCACCAGGAGGTGATATGCGGATCACAGCGCTCGTTATCGCGGGTTTGCTGGCTGTTGGGGGAGTTTCTGTCGCTGCGCCGCCGAGCCCTGAAAAATCCCCGGATCTTTGGGATCGGGTGGAACAACACACCGTTGATTCAAACGGCGTGAAGATTCACTACGTTGCACTCGGCAGGGGTCCTTTGATCGTGATGATCCACGGCTTTCCAGATTTCTGGTACACCTGGCGCAAACAAATGCAGCCCTTGAGTCTGCACTACCGGGTGGTGGCCGTAGACCAGCGCGGCTACGACCTGTCCGATCGACCGCAAGGTGTCGAGCAATACGCGATGCCCTTGTTGGTCGGGGACATCGGCGCGGTAATTAAAGCCGAAGGATCGTCGAAGGCCGTCATCGTCGGTCATGATTGGGGTGGGGCAGTGGCCTGGACGCTCGCGATGACCCATCCGGAGTGGATCACTAATTTAGTCATCCTCAATTTGCCGCATCCCGCCGGCATCGCGCGCGAGATCGCCAACAATCCTGAGCAGCGTAAAAACAGCACCTATGCGTTCAACTTTCAGAAAGCCGGCGCCGAGGCGACGCTGACTCCGGAAAAACTCGCAGGCTGGGTCAAGGATGAAAGCGCGCGGCCGCGTTACATCGAAGCATTTAAGCGTTCCGACTTTACCGCGATGCTGAACTACTATCGCGCGAACTATCCGCGCCCGGATCAGCCAACACCGGCATCACCGCCCACAGCGTTGCCGAAAGTCACGGTCCCTGTGTTGATGTTCCACGGCCTAGCCGATCAGGCATTGTTGCCGGGAGCGCTTAGCGGAACTTGGGAATGGTTACAACAGGATCTGACCTTGGTCACGATTCCTGGTGCCGGACATTTCGTGCAACAGGACGCAGCGGACCTGGTCACGAACACAATGCTGGATTGGCTGGCTCGACGCGTGCCGAGCAGCTAGAAGAACAGTTGGCCCAGACCCGCGAGGACGTTAGGCGCGTATTCAAGAATTGCTCGCGCAATGACGAAGGTACCCACTGCAAGAGTCGTAATGGCCCAAAGAATCACCAGCCAACGAACCAGCGCCGCACTAACGGAATTTGCCGTAGACTGAAAGTCATCATTGAATGCGCTCTCCAGATCGGGAGATCGATCGTCAACGTTACTGTGCGAAAAATGCATTGCATTCATGCGTGAGGCTCCGCCAATTACTTCAGAGATCTGATCAACGAGAGCAATTTGCGCTCTTCCGTGTTCGGGTCATGTACGACATGATGGCGACTATATGTAAGATATCTCCTATATGCATCATTTCAAAGCCGGCTGTTGGTTACTTTTGAAATTATCCAAGAAAACCCTGCAAATTAGCTGAGGTTTGTGCGCATTTGTCGCCAAGTGCAGACAGTTTTCAAATGGAGAGCACATGAATGCAACAGTACTGGTCACCAGCGGAAACGGCTTCGTGGGCAGTCACTGCATCGTGGAACTTCTGCAGCAAGGATTTCAGGTGCGAGCAACATTGCGTGACTTGAGCAAGGAAGCACCGGCTCGCACATGGCGCTTCTCAACCCAAAGACCCGAACGAACTGATTGTTCCCGCACGTGACGGAATGATGAGACGGATCTGGACAGATCCCACTAGGTGTCAGTGCGCTCCGGCGCGGCGCAGCGCGGCTGCAATCTCGGTATGGTTGCCGGCAGTCGCCGCATGCAGAGCTGTTTCGCCGTAGGAATCCGTCACGTTTGGATCGGCGCCGCGATCGAGCAATGCATTCACCAGATCCGTGCGACCGCTGATGACAGCCAGCATGAGGGCAGTGCGGCCGGCAGAATCCCGGCTGTCGAGATTGGGCTTTTCATCGAGCAAAGCGCTCGCGCCCTGAACATCGCCGGACTCAGCCGCACGTCGCAACGCTGCGCTTGGTTCACGGGCGCTCGAACCGCCAGCTGCTGCGGATGCGCGTCTATTGGCGGCGAGCGTCGACGCGCTACTACTTGCCGTATCGAGTGCATCGCTTCCCGCCTTGCGAGTT
>JAXDQN010000380.1:0-4622 GCA_034667865.1 Gammaproteobacteria bacterium | reverse complement strand
CAAAACCGTTGCACTACCACTGTGCTAAGCCGGCAAAGCGATGGCTTACGACGGTCTGGAGCGCCATCGCTGCGCATTCTACCTCGCTACGCCGTCACTGCAATCCGCTGCGGCGACGTTAGCGGCTGCGCTTTTCCAGCCAGCGGATCAGCCAATGATCGACTGACAGCGTGCCGGGCCCGGCAATCGCCAGCCACAGAAACAATGCCAGGTATTCGAACTCATCGAAGCCCAGCAGCGTTTCCAGCGAATCCACATCGCCCCATTTGGCGGCCCTGATCGCGACAATCATGGTGACGCCGAGCGCGCCGGCGGAAATTCGCGTCAGCAGGCCCAACAACAAGAACAGCCCACCGAAGAATTCGATTCCTGAGGTCAGCGGTGTGAAGAAGTGCGGAAATGGGATGCCCCAACCAACGAAATTCTCGGTGACCTGAGGCAGGTTGCGCAGCTTGCCCAGCCCGCTCAATAAAAAGACCCAGCCGACCGTGATACGTGCAAACAACGGCGCCAGCCACATTAGGTGCTTGGAGGCGCGCTCCGGCCAGCCGATCAAAGCGTCGATCAAAGTTCGCATGGTCTCTCCCCAATGATCGGTGGCCGAGAATCGGCACCTACGGGAGTATACCGGGACAAGCGCGACGCTATTTCAGGGCGGGAGCGAGAAAGTGCGATTTTTCTATCTGGCTTTGCCGCCCAGTAGATCAACCGCCGATTGGTACAGCTTGGCCCGCAGCAGAAAACGTTCATTGGCGCGGGTGATGTAGCGCACTGAAATTTCCACGCCGCCCACCACGGGCTTGACGTTGACGCCGGGTTGGCCAGAAAAGCTCTTGCCGCGGCCCGCGGGTACCGCTTTGTGCCATTCCTGCTCGGCTTGCCGGGCGCTCTCGGCAGTCACCTCACCCACCTGCTTGGTGATGGCTTCCACTATGGGGTAGGGGTCGCTGCCCGCGGGCACCACCACCTTCAACTCATCCCACAGCCATTGTCCGGAAGTAGAGAAGTTGAAATAGTGGCCTTCAATGGCAAAACTGTTGGTGAAGGTCACACGCCGTCCGGTGGGATGACCCGAGTCGCTCCAGTTGCCCGTTTCCAGCAGCACGGTATGGAACATGCCGAGCTCGGTGACCTCGCCGCTCACGCCGTTGATCTCGACCCAATCGCCCAGACGGATGCCATTGCGTCCCATGAGGACCAGCCAGCCAAAGAAGGCCACGATGAAGTCCTTCAGTGCGACGGTCAAGCCGGCGCCGACGATCCCGATCATGGTGCCGAATTGACTCGGCGCCCCAATGACGATCAATAAGATGATCAATATGCCCACCACCCGTAGCGCAGCCCGCGTGATGCTGCGCAGCGTTTCCACTTGCCGGCGATCGAGCTTCGGATTGTCGAGCAGGTGCTGCAGCCATTGATCGAAAAGCAACAGCGCCAGTGCGATGGCAACGATGATCAGTGCGTTCGACAGCAGCTGATGCTCCGCCTCCTCAGCTTCCGCGGCGACCAGCGCTGACCATTGTTGGTAGGCGCGCGACAGCTGATGCTGATCGGTAATGCGGCGGTCCTGGATAGTGAGAATTTTCTGGTCCGCCGAGAGGGACTTGGTCTGGCCCAGCAAAGCGGCAGCATCTTCATGACTGCGCGGCACGGACGCCGAGATGCCGCCTTTGGCGTTGTGCAGGCTGCCGGCCAGGGTCGCGCGCCGTTCGACCAGGGCCTGGGCCTTCTGATCGGCTGCGTCTTGCGCGTCGGCCAGGTCCTGTTGTTTTTGTTTGATCCGGCGCCAGGCCTTGAACTTGTCCAGCGAGCCGTTCTGAAAGGCGGCGCCCGGAGGGGCAGCGGCGGCAGGTGTCGCGGCTGCCGGATGCGCTTTGGTTTGCGCAGCGTGTTCTTGCACCATGGTTTCAATCTGCTGACGGGGATTACCACCCGCGTCCACCAGATCTTGGCTGGCTTCGTCCAACTCATCCTTGTCCAACTCCAGCTGCGACTGAGTCAGATCCAGTTCGTCCTGCAGTGCGTCCTTCTGCGCCACTTTCGCCTGCGCCAGCGCGGCGGTCAGTTGGGTCACGCGCTGCTGGTCGGCGTCGAGCAATGCTTGTGACTTGGAGATGCGCGCCTGGATGAGGGCGGCATCGGAATTCAATGCGGGAGGGTGCGCTTCCACATCGCGCAGGGCCGCGGTGAATGCCAAGTCCAATTCGTGATCGGCGATGCGCAACGTCAACTGCGACAAGGATCGCTCATCTTCGGTTTGCGCCAGCAGGCCTAAACGTTGTGCGGTCGCATAGCTGCTCTCATCGACCAAATTCGTGCTGGTCACCGCGGCGACCGTTTTGGTGCGTGATTTCACAGTGGGCGGCGCCGTTTTCCACCAGGCGGCGCCCGCGACGATCAGCAGCAGCGCCAAGATCACGGCGAGTATTTTTTCGGCCAAGGTGAGGCGCATCACGGTTTCTCCATCGCCGCTCATCAGTGCCAGCTGCTCACCGCCTCGCGAGCAGCCTGGTTGAGCGGCCGAGCCACCAAGCCGCTTTGCGACACTTTGATTTCGTAAAGCGCGCCGTCCGACATCGGCAGATAGGTGGCGCTGCCGTAGAGGGCGTCCATCCACGGCACCCAGGAGTGATAGCGATGGATCAGCTCCCAAGGATCGACGCGCCCCGCGGTATTCAACGCGTAAACGCTGCGCGGCTGAGCGCGCTCATCCTCGATGTTGGAATAGCGCCCGCCGATGCGCTCCAGGCGGTAGGCGGTGTCGAATCCGATCAAATTGGCGAAGGCGCGCCATTTCAGTACCCGGGCATCCACCTGCCATTCATCGCCGCGCAGCTCGAAGTTGGCGCGTTCACCGCTGGGATAACTCAATACGGCGTTAAATTGCCGTTCGCCGGTGCGGGACAATTGCAGTTCGCCCGCCGGTTGCTCGTAGCTCAAGCGCTGATAGGTTTTCAGGTTGCTGCCGATGAGCACCGCAACCGCGGCAAGCAAGAACAGAATGAGTGCGGTGGCACCATGCGCCATTCCCCCCATCACGCGGCGGCGGCGCAGACGGCGCACCGAGGCGACGAGGAACAGCAGCCCCAACAACGCGCAGACGACGATTAGTGCGGTGAATGTCATGGCGAGGGGGTCATTGACAGGATCCGGAACCGAACCTCATGGGACTAACAAAACACTTAGCCCGGTTCCGGTGTCTCGTTGCAGACATGCGTAGTTTGCTTTGTTTCCATTGATTTGCAAGTGGCGACGCGTCCTGCACCAGTATAGACCGCGGAAAGTGTGTTGATTTCGCCTTCTGTATCGGCAACCATGGCCGAAAGAGGATGTTCAGTTAATGTGGATCGTTCAAGTTGCGCTGCGGCGGCCATACACGTT
Organism: Gammaproteobacteria bacterium; assembly: GCA_034667865.1. Lineage (GTDB taxonomy): Bacteria > Pseudomonadota > Gammaproteobacteria > Steroidobacterales > Steroidobacteraceae > Bog-1198. The sequence continues at coordinate 1,241 of JAXDQN010000380.1, read as the reverse complement.
CTTGGTGATGGCGCTGCTGATACTCCTCGCAACCCCCCTGGTACTTCTCAAGATGTCGGTGGACATCTTCCCCGAAATCAATATTCCGGTCGTCAGCATCGTCTGGAATTACGGCGGCTTATCGGCCCAGGAGATGGGTCAGCGCATCACGGCGGTCAACGAGCGCACGCTCACCACCACCGTCAATGACATCGAGCACATTGAATCGCAGTCCTTGGCCGGTTTGGGGATCATCAAGATCTTCTTTCAGCCGAACGCCAATATCCCCACGGCGGTGGCGCAGGTAACAGCCGTCGAACAACAGCAGTTGCGCGCGCTGCCGCCGGGCTCTCTGCCGCCCCTGATCATCAAGTATTCCGCCTCCTCCATTCCGGTGATTCAGTTGGGCATTTCCAGTCCCACCATGACTGAACCTGCGCTATTCGATGCAGCGTTCAATTTCCTGCGTCCGCGACTGGTGACCATCCCCGGCGCCGCCGTGCCGTTTCCGTTCGGCGGCAAATCACGCCAGATTTCGGTGGATATCGATACCGCCGCGCTCAATGCCAAGGGGCTGACGCCCAACGACATCATCAATGCGGTGAATGCACAGAACCTGATTCTGCCGTCGGGAACGGCCAAGATCGGCGCCACCGAGTACGCCATCGCACTGAACGGTTCGCCCGATACGATTGCGGGCCTCAATCACATTCCGGTGGTCACCAAGAACGGCGCCACGACATATTTGTCCGAAGTGGCCCACGTTCGCGACGGCTTCTCGCCGCAGACCAATATCGTGCGCCAGAACGGGCAGCGCGGTGTGCTGGTGCCGGTAATCAAGAACGGCGGATCCTCGACCCTCGACATCGTCAGCACGTTGATGGCAACTCTGCCCTCGGTTTCGCAGATTCTTCCCAAGGACTTGAAGATCACCCCGCTGTTCGATCAATCCGGTTTCGTGCGCGGCGCCATCGCCGGCGTGGTGCGCGAGGCGCTGATTGCCGCCTGTTTGACCGCCTTGTTGATCCTGGTGTTCCTCGGTAACTGGCGCAGCACCTGCATTATCGCGGTGTCGATTCCCTTGTCGATCCTGTGTTCCATCATTGCTCTGCATATCTGGGGCGAAACGCTGAACATCATGACCCTGGGCGGCCTGGCGCTGGCCGTGGGCATCCTGGTCGATGATGCGACGGTGACCATCGAGAATATCGAACGCCACATTCACTTAGGCTCTGATTTGCACAAGGCGATCTTGGATGGCG